>JAAYKK010000002.1 GCA_012522435.1 Clostridiaceae bacterium
CAAATTTTGCTTAAGTGTTTTTAGGCAGATTAGTGTTGTGTAAGGTGGTAAAAAAAGAGGTTGCTCGTAAAAGCAACCTCCTTTTTTCTTTTAGCTTAATCATGATTAAGCTTTTTAAAATATTAAATCAATATCAATTAAACACTATCTAATGTTTTTGTACAGAGGACCGTAGGTTTCGCAAGCGCGGAAGTCGGATCCTTCTTTGTCCATACCGAATGCATTCCAAGCCGCAGGACGGAAAATTTGATCTTCCGGTACATTATGCATGCTGATCGGAATGCGGAGCATTGAAGCTAAAGTGATAACATCTGCACCGACATGACCATAGCTGATTACTCCGTGGTTAGCGCCCCAATTGTTCATTACATCATATGCTGACTTAAACGGACCTTCGCCGGTAACACGAGGTGCAAACCAGGTTGAGGGCCAAGCGTAATCTGTACGTTTCCAAAGCGTATCCGATACGTCTTCCGGTAAGAGAACTGTCCAACCTTCAGCGATTTGGATACATGGACCTAAACCTTTGACTAAGTTCAAACGAATCATCGTAACTGGCATTTCAGCTCTGGTTTCAAAGCGAGAAGAGAATCCTCCGCCTCGGAAATAACCGTTATTAGCAGGATTGTAAGTGGTTGCATCAAGACAAGCCTGAATATCATCATCTGTCATTTCCCACCAAGGTTTCATGCAAGCATTTCCATCTTCATCTTTTACTTGACCGCAAGCATCGATAGTACAGGCTCCGGAGTTGATCAAGTGGAGGAAACCGCCGGCTTCTTTGGCATATCCTTCAACATCATAATCTGTGACTCGTTTGACGGATTCGGTATTCCAGCAAGTCCTGACATCGGCAAAGATCTGGGAACGATTTGTTAAGAGATTAAGCAATAACATACCGGCACCGTTTAATGTATCATTCTCGGTAGCTACGAGATATGGTTCGCGTTTGCCTGACCAATCAAATGGTGTATTGAGCATGGATTCGGCAAAGTCTCCGTTCGGATAAAAATCCGTCCATTGTCTTTGGCCTTGGAAACCTGCTGCGATAGCATTGTGACCTACAGCTTCTTCTTCATTACCTTCGCCCAGATTTTCATTTCCTACCATTAAGTCACGAATGATCATCATCATTTTTACTGAGAATTCCCATTCTTCATCTTTTACTTCTCTGGATTTTTGGAATTCTTCCGGATTGATATCAAAGCCTTCTTCGATATTTTCTTTGGTCCAAGCTAAAGCTTCTTTGAATTCTTCTTGATCATAAATGCCGAGATCCATTCTGCGAATGATTTCAACTTCATCAATTGATTCAACTCTCATGCCGAGATATTCTTCGAAGAAAGATTCATCAATCATTGAACCGGCAATTCCCATACAGGTTCCGCCAATTTGCAGATAGGATTTGCCTCTCATTGTTGCAGCGGCAACTGCAGCTTTAGCAAATCGCAACATTTTTTCTTGGACATCTTCTGGGATCTCCATATCGTCGGCATCTTTAACATCTTTACCGTAAATACCAAATGCAGGCAGGCCTTTTTGAGCATGAGCTGCCAATACAGCGGCTAAGTAAACAGCACCCGGACGCTCTGTTCCGTTGAATCCCCAAACACCTTTTATTGTCATCGGATCCATATCCATTGTTTCAGCTCCGTAGCACCAACAGGGTGTTACAGTTAAAGTGATATCGACACCTTCTTGTTTGAATTGTTCGGCACACATCGCTGCTTCGGCCACGCGTCCGATTGTAGTGTTTGAGATAACAACTTTTACAGGTTCACCATTTGAATATTTCAAATTGTTCCTGATCAATTCTGCTGCGGATTCTGCCATTTTCATTGTTTGGTCTTCCAATGATTCACGGACATTAAGTTTACCTCTACGCCCATCAATTACCGGGCGAATCCCGATTACCGGATAACCGCCAATTAGTCTACTGTTTGTCATAAAAACCTCCTAAATATTATTTGTGCAATACTTACAATAATTTTTAATAATAATTATTATGGATCACAACATTTTTGTTTTTGTTGACTATTAATTTTTATACATTATAATATCTAATGGTCAAAATGTTAAATATTATTATTTCAATTTATATAATATATATAATATTAAGAACTTTTTTAGATAAATTTAAAATTACTGCGTAATAAAGTTTGTTATTTATACCATTACAATTAACATATAAAATGTTACAATAAATGTATTATTTTTGTGCAAATGCTTAAAGGCCAATCAGTATTATAGATTATCAAAGTGTTAAAAGCAAAGGAGAAATTAATGAATAAAGTACTCGCAATTGATATGGGTGCTACATCAATTAGAGGCATTATCGGATTTGTTGAAAATGGTATTTTACAAATTGAAGAGGTTATGCGTTTATCTCATGAAATTATTGAACAAGAGGGAAGACGTTATTGGCAATGGGATAATTTGATCGAAAAAATTGTTGAAACAATCAATGAACAATCCGGGCTGACAAGTGTAGCATGTGACACTTGGGGAGTTGACTTCGGTATCTTGAATAAACAAGGTGAATTGATCGAAACTCCTGTATCTTATCGTGATTCTTTGCACACAGACGGATTTAATAAAGTAAAAGCTGAAATGGATCTTTTTGACATCTATAAATTGACCGGAAATCAAATAATGTCCATAAATTCATTATTCCAATATATGGCTCTAAAAATGTTCAGACCGGAGAAATATGAAAAGATTGAGACAATCCTGATGACTCCTGATCTGATCAATTATCTTTTGACCGGCAATAAATATAGTGAAATGACAATTGCTTCAACTTCACAAATGTTCGATTTAAAAAATAGATGTTGGCGAATTGATTTACTGGATCAACTTGATCTCAAATCCGATGTCTTTGCACCTGTAATTAACAACGGTGAATATGTAGGTTCTACTAAAGACTCTCTTTTACCTAACTTAAAAAATAAAGATTTAAAAGTATATTCAATTGCTTCACACGATACGGCAAGTGCAGTATCAGTAACCAGAGCTTTCTTTGATCCGGGCTGTTTATTCTTATCATCCGGAACCTGGTCATTAATTGGCGGACTTTCGGAAGAGCCTGTTTTAACTCGAGAAGCATTTGATAGTGATTTGACTAATGAAACCGGTTTTCAAGGTCAAAATATGTTTTTCAAAAATATTACCGGATTATATTTATTTGAGAAATTAAGAGATGAATTAGCAGCTAGGGACGGTAAACGCTTAACTCATAAAGAAGCGGATGCAATGACGATGGATGCCAAGCCGTTCAGCTACTTTATTAATGTTGCCGCCTATGACCTGGACAGCATTACTGTTCTGGATACAATCCGTGACTATGTTGCAGAAACCGGACAAGAACAACCCGAGACAGTCGGTGAATTGTTGAGAGGATTATATGAAAGTATGATCTTCGGTTATATGAAGACGGTCAAAGATCTGGAGAGAATCCTGGACCATACTTATGAACGCGTGCAAATTATCGGTGGCGGGTCAAAAATTGATTTCTTAAATCAAATGATAGCAGATGCATTGAATAAAGAGGTTGTTGCAGGACCTGACGAAGCATCGGCGATCGGCAATATTGCGGGTCAATTGCTCGCTCTGGGTGAGTGGGATTCAATTGAAGATGCATACAATACGGTTGCAGAATCTTTTGAATACAAAATATACAAACCGCAAAATCCGGAACCTTGGCAAGAACGCTATTCAAAAATTGAAGAACTATTAACTTAATATTCCATATTATAGATTAATATTATTATAGATAGGAGCTGAGCATGCTAAAAAACATTCCAAAAAATTTGTCTCCTGAACTACTGAAAGTTTTATCAGAAATGGGACATGGAGATGAATTGGTATTAGGAGATGGTAATTTCCCCGCGGAAGAAATGGGACGTAAGGTCATTCGTTGTGATGGTCTAATGGTGCCTGAACTTTTGGAATCGATTGTTCAATTGTTTCCTTTAGACACTTATGCTGATCATCAAGTATTTCTCATGGAAGTGACTCCGGGTGATGACTATCAACCTGTGATCTGGGATGAGTTCAAAGAAATCCTGGCTGATTCCGGAGAAGAGCATAACATTGCATATTTAGAACGTTTTGAGTTTTACGATCGAGCACGTAAAGCTTATGCAGTTGTTGCGACCAGTGAGGAAGCACTATATGCAAATATCATCTTGAAAAAAGGTGTAGTAAAGTAGGGTATATACTAATGATTAGGAGGATGTATAATGGCCGAACTTCTTGAAATGAAGAATGTGGATAAGGCTTTTAGCGGTGTTCAAGCACTGTCAAATGTTCAGTTCCACTTAAGACGCGGTGAAGTTCATGCATTCATGGGTGAAAACGGTGCAGGCAAATCTACTTTGATGAAGATCCTTACAGGGGTATATCAACGTGATGCAGGCGAAGTTTTACTAGATGGTAATTCAGTAGAATATTCCAATACTGCTGAAGCCATGGCTGACGGTGTTGTTATCGTTCATCAGGAATTAAATATGATGGGTGATCTGACCGTTTATGAAAATATTTTCATCGGCCGCGAAAGTATGAACGGTATTTTGATTAATGATCGGGAAAATATCAAAAGAACAAAAGAATTATTCGATACGATTGGTGTTTCAATTAATCCTCATGCTAAAGTTGATAGTTTGACTGTAGGTCAACAGCAAATGGTAGAAATTGCTAAAGCAGTTTCACATGATGCCAGAATTGTTGTTTTTGATGAACCGACCTCGGCTTTGACTCAAGCGGAAATTACTGAACTCTTTACAATTATTAAAGATTTAAGAGCTAAGGGTATTGGAATTATCTATATAACACACCGTATGGATGAAGTATTTGAGATTTCGGACCGGATTACTATTTTACGTGATGGCCAATATATTGGCACAGTCGATACAGCAAATACAGACAAAGATGAGCTGATCAGTATGATGGTCGGCCGTGAATTGACGGAAGAAGTTAAACTTGCTTCGCAAGTTGACGAAGACGCTGAAGTGGTACTTGAAGTCGAACATTTAAGTGCCGGAAGAATGGTTAAAGATGTAAGCTTTAACTTGCGTAGAGGTGAAATTCTCGGTGTATCCGGTTTAATGGGTGCAGGCAGAACTGAAATGGCAAGACTCATTTATGGAGCAGAGCAGCCTGAATCAGGCACAATCAAGCTACATGGTGAAGAAGTCCAAATAAAATCAACAGAAGATGCTGTTGCGATGGGTATCGGTTATTTATCTGAAGATCGACGTCGTTTCGGTGTTCTTGTTGATAAAACTGTTGCTGAAAATACAGTATTGGCAAACCTTGATCAATACATATCTCAAGGTTTGATCAATGACAGCAAAGCCCGTCAGGATGCTGTTGAGTATAATGAAATGGTAAATACTAAAATGACCGGTGTCGGTCAAGTTGTACGAACTTTATCAGGCGGTAACCAACAAAAAGTTGTTGTTGCCAAATGGTTGTTGCGGGATTCGGATATTTTAATTTTTGACGAGCCTACTAGAGGTATTGATGTAGGTGCAAAAGCTGAAATATACGAAATAATGCAAGACTTAGCCGACGAAGGTAAATCTATAATAATGATTTCTTCTGAAATGCAAGAGATTCTGCGAATGAGTGATCGGATTGTAGTAATGTGTGAAGGAAATGTTACTGCAACCTTACCTATCGAAGGAGCTACCCAAGAAGAAATTCTAAGCTATGCAATGATGAGGAAAGAGGTATAAAGAAATGGGCAAGAGAACAATTGAAAATCCTATTGGAAGAAAAGACAGCCGTATTGTAGAATTGGCCAAATCGCAACAGTTTATCGCTGCGATGGCAATGATCGTATTATATTTTATTTTCTGGATTGCAGCACCCACCTTTCGCGGAGTGAATGTAATTACCCAGATCCTTAACTCAGCCTATTATTTAGCTTTTCTCGGCATTGGAGTTACCTTTGTAATTGCTACAGGTGGTATTGACTTATCATTAGGTACTGTTATGGGCTGCGCCGCACTATTGGGTGGTCGCCTATTTTCTGTCAACGGTTTACCGATGTGGGTTGCTTTAATCGCAACAGTTCTGATAGCTGTTGCATTTAACGCAATTAACGGCTATTTAGTTGCCTTTATTCGTATACCGGCGTTCGTTGCAACCTTAGGTACCCAAATGATGGCTTCCGGTTTCGGGCAGATTATTAGCAACCTAGAAAAAACAAACTGGCCGGCAACTGCTACGGCAGAAGGCGGTTTATTTAAAAATGCTTTCCAAATCACGATTGCCCGTGAAGGAGCCAGCAATGTAAATGTTCCCACAGGCTTAATCGTCTTGATTCTATTTGTAGTTATCATGTCCGTTATTTTAACCAAAACAAAATTGGGTAGATATATCTTATCACTCGGATCCAATTATGAAGCAACCAGACTTTCCGGAATTAATGTCAGGAAATATCAATTTTATGCATATATCATAAATGGTATTTTTGTAGGATTGGCAGCGATTGCTTATTCCGCAATTTACACATCAATCACAGCCGGTTTCGGCGCAGGGCAAGAAACAAATGCAATTGCCGGTGCTGTTATTGGTGGTACATCATTAGCAGGTGGTATTGCATCGACCTGGGGTTCATTGTTCGGTGTAGTCATGATGTCGGTTCTCAAAGCGGGATTACCTAAAATCGGACTTCAATCACAATGGCAATTATTCCTTACGGGTATTATCATTCTGATCGCGGTTATCATTGACGTACGTCGTAACAAGACTTCAAATTAGTGCCTGAACAAACGAGGCAAAAGGCTCTTTGTTCATAAAATGTTTAAAACTTATTAATAAACTGGACATGAACAAAGAAAGAGGATATGATCAGTACTAGATCGTTTTATTCATACGATGCATAAAAGCATCTATGTTTAAAATAAAGAAAAAGTACAATAAAGTACAATTAAAAGTACGACAAAGGAGAAATGTACATGAAAAAGAAACTAAGTTTAGTCTTAGCATTACTCTTAGCCTTATCAGTATTTGCAGCCGCTTGTGGCGGTAAAAAAGCTGATGAACCGGCGAAAGATGACGCAGTTGTAGATGAACCGGCAGAAGATGCAGAAGAGCCTGCAGAAGATGCAGAAGAACCTGCAGACGTCGAGGAAGAGCCGGCAGATGATGCTGAAGAACCTGCAGATGATGCTTCAAGTGATGAAGAATTACATATTGAAGTTGTATCTAAAGGATTGCAACATGCTTTCTGGGTAAATGTTCAAAACGGTTGTCAACAAGCTGCTGATGATAGTGGCGCGACAATGAATTTTGATGGTCCTGCTTCAGAATCCGACATTCAAGATCAAGTTAATATGCTGGAAAATGCTATCACCAAAAATCCTGATGCTATCTGTTTAGCTGCTCTAGACGTTCAATCAGTAATGACTTCTTTAGAAAATGCTAAATCAGCCGGTATCCCAATTATCGGATTTGACTCCGGTGTTCCGGATGCTCCTGAAGGCACAGTTTTTGCTAACGCTTCCACAGACAACAATGCTGCAGGTGCTTTAGCTGCTGAAAACCTTTTTGAAGCTGTTAAAGATGAAGTAGAAGCTGCAAGTGCTGATGCTCAAGTTAGAATTGCTGTATTATCACAAGATGCCGCTTCAGAATCAATCATGGGCCGTACAGAAGGTTTCATCGACAAAATGAAAGAATTAGTCGGTGAAGATGATGTTGCCGTAGTTGGTTCAACTGTTTATGCTGATGGCGATGAAGCAGCTGCTTCAGTTGTCTTAGATGTTGGTATTCCTGCCAAAGTTGACAATGCCGATTCAGATGCGACAGCAACAGCTTTATTGGAAAAAGACGGTGTTATCGCTATTTACGCCTCAAATGAATTTGCAGCAGAATCTATGATTCGTGCAGGCGAAGCATTAGGTGGATTGTTAGGTAACAGAGCTGAAGATGATACCAAAATCTGGGCAGTTGGTTTTGACGCAGGTGCAGTTCAAAAAGCCGCTGTTTTAGATGGAACTCTCTTAGGTTCAATCACACAAGATCCTGTCCAAATCGGATACAAAGCCGTTGAGTTAGCTATCCAAGCTGCAAAAGGCGAATCTGTTGAAGACGTTGACACAGGCGCAAAATGGTACAATGCTGAAAACTTATCAGATCCTGATATTGATGTTTTAGTATATGAATAAGATTAATAACTAATCTTAAGTTAAGTATTATAAAACTGCCTCAGTTATGAGGCAGTTTTTTTATGTGTCAAACTTATCCTTTTAAGGTTTTAAAAAAACGTTTGATTTTTATAAATGCATCAGAAATAAAATTAAGGGGAAGGAAAAAACAAATAAAGCTGTATTGAGCGCGACACTTCTAGTTGCAAAGTCAGCTTCTTTTTCAAAGAGAGCTGCATGAATTGCAACCATTGATGCACTCGGCATAGCTAAGAGGACAATCAAAGTTTGATAAGCCAGAGAAGGAATATTAAAAAATCTAAGCAGAACAATTCCCAGGCTAGGAATAATTAGCAGTCTAACTAAAGCTACAGATAAGGACTCTCTGTCACTAAATAGAGACAATAAGGGGATTGTACTGAGTGTTGCTCCAATTAAGATCATAGAAATAGGTGTAACCATACTTCCGATATCGGTCAGGATTGTAGTGGCAATCTCCGGTAACCGAAAAGGAGATAGGTAAATAATCAAAGCAATGATTGAACTGATTGTTGCGGGATTTTTTACGATTGATGACAGATCAATCGATCTTTGATCTTTCATGATCGATATCCCGGCAGTAAAGAAGAAGATATTCCAAAAGATATTAAAGATTACTGCAATAATAATT
This sequence comes from Clostridiaceae bacterium, assembly GCA_012522435.1. Taxonomy (GTDB): domain Bacteria; phylum Bacillota; class Clostridia; order Saccharofermentanales; family DTU023; genus UBA5436. The sequence continues at coordinate 8,827 of JAAYKK010000002.1, forward strand.
GCCTGCTGTCCCAAAAGGCTTTCGACCAAGGGATAACCCATGAAAGCAGTATTAGCGTAAATGATCAGACTCATTATGATGTTTTGTTTATCAGTTTTTATATTATTTGGCAGATAGCGCAGAATAATAAATAAAATAACTGTGCTGAGAATAAAATAGATTGTTGTAATAATCCCGGTCGATAATAATTGTTTGAGCATGCTTCTATCCAAAGGCATACCGGAAGAGGCCAAAATAGATGCAGGTAAAAACACAGATACCAAAAGTTTAGACAATCCTTGCTGGATTTTGTCATCAATTAAGCCTTTGTGTTTGAGATAAAAACCCAAGCCGGCTAAAGAAAATATTCTGATCAGAAGCTTAACAATAGTCTGTAAATACATAACAGAGTCTCCTTTTTCAGATAAAAAGCTATCAAAAAATTGATAGCTTTTATACGTACATAATTTTATTTAAATTTAATAATATTAATTTAACATTGCTTGCCCACCAGAGACGGGTAAGGCTTGACCTGTTTCATTTTCTTGTTCGATCAAATAACAGACTGCTTTTCCTAAATCAGAAGGAACGACACCCTTGCGCATTGGGACAAGTCCCAAATAGTGATTACGAACATCTTCCACTGTTTTGGCACCTTTTACTTTTCCTGATTTTAAATATTGGACATAAAGTCCGTTAACCGGATCTGACCATAATGGTCCATCAAGATTATTTCCTGGACAAATAGCATTGACTTTAATATTAAAATCAGCTAATTCTAAAGCAAAACTCTGAGTTAGTCCGATACCGCCAAATTTAGAGCCTGCATAAGCAGAGTTATTTTTGCTACCGATCAAGCCGGACTTAGAGTTAATTTGAATAATATCCATCCAATAATCAGGATTGATCTGATGTTGAATTTTCATGATTTTGGAAACATATTTAACAAGTAGGAAAAAAGCATTGTAATTAATAGTTGTGACCAGATTAAAGTCTTGGTAACTCAATTCATCAAGATTACCGGCACGAACAATTCCGGCATTGGAGATTAAAACATCAAGTCCGCCAAAATAGGCTACGGCAAGTTTGAATGCTCTTTGGACATCAGCTTCATCAGCAACATTAATTTGCACCGGCAATGCAGTACCTACACCATAATCCTGATCTAATTTCTCTGCGGTTTCGGTTGCACCGTCAATGTTTAGATCGGCAATAATTACATGAGCTCCTTTACTGACAATATCCTCAGAAATTCCTTGTCCTAAACCTTGCGCAGCACCTGTGACAAAACAAATTTTTTGATAAACTGAAGGAGCAAAACGAGGTAATTCTTCAGTTGACTGTTCTAAATCTCCCTCAACCTGATTAAGAGCAATTTGATAATTTTTTTGAGCATTAGCAAAAGTATCACCCAGAGAGAACAAGATCTCTTGATTGAGAACAATAAAAGCCGGCTCTTGATTTGTCTTTTTGACAAAAGCCAGATAAGCTTCTAGCGGATCTTCTTCCGGTGCCAGAATAATTGTTGCATCTTCAGCCAAATTTAAATTATCGTGATAGGGATATGCTTGAACAATTGATCGAGCAGTTTTATTTGCTCTGAGCATTCTGATTTGCGGTGCATACTCTAAAATAAGATTTTTTTGCTCTTCAGAAAACTTTTCATACTCACTGAGATAGTCCTTAAATGTTAATCTTGTCATTATATCGATCTCCTTTACATCAGAATGTGTTTCAATGTTATAATATACTGAACAAAGAATATGCAATTTTTATTCTATTCTTTCAACAAATAGTCTAGCATATAAAAAAAATGTTGTTAATTTATTATTAATAAATATTAGAACATATTGAGAGGTATCTTAAAATGGTCAAAATTCTTAATTTACTAAACCAGGATTCTGCGACAAAGCGTTTAGCAGAATTAGACAAAGTAGCAAAAACACTTGAATTTCCGGAGCGAGATCCAAGATACATCAACAATCACATTCATACTATTTATTCTTTCTCACCTTATTCACCAACAGCAGCAGTATATGCATCTGCCAAAGCAGGCTTGTGTACAGCCGGAATTATAGATCATGACAGTATTTCCGGTGCTAGAGAGTTTTTGCATGCTGCTAACATTCTGGATTTGCCTGTTACATGTGGATTTGAATTAAGGGTATCCTGGCAGGACAGTCCTTTCAGTGATCAGCGTATTAACAATCCGGATCAGAACGGTGTTGCTTACATGACAATGCAAGGAGTTGCCGCGAAATATTTTTCTGAAGTGGAGAATTTCCTAATCCCTTTACGTGAAAAACGTAATCAAAGAAATAAAGAAATGATCAATGCATTGAATCAGCGATTACCTTCTGAAATGCAGCTTGATTTTGAAAGTGATGTCTTACCTTTATCCGAAGCACATGATGGTGGAAGTGTCACGGAACGCCATCTGATGTATGCTTTTGCTAAGAAAATTACAGAAAAACTAGGCAAGGGTGAGCCGACGATCAAATTTCTTGAACAGCAAGGTGTTGAATTATCCGAAAATAATAAAGAAATGTTGCTCGACATAAATTATGATTATTATGAATACGATGTATTAGGTATTCTCAAAGCTTCTTTTGTGCCTCAGATCTATATAGATGCGACTGATGAACTGTGTTCAATTGATCAATTTGTTGAATTAGGCAAAAAGATCAATGCTGTAGCCTGTTATGCATATTTGGGCGATGTAACCGATTCTGTCACCGGAGATAAAGCGGCTCAAGCATTTGAAGATTCTTATCTTGATGAGTTATTTAATTTTTTAGATAAGAAGGATATCAATGCTGTAACCTATATGCCGGCTCGTAATACCCCGGATCAGGTTGCCAGACTGAAAAAGCTATGTGTAGAGCACAATAAATTTCAGATTTCAGGTGAAGACATTAATTCGCCCCGTCAAGATTTCATTTGCTATGCAATGGAAAATCCTGAATTTAGTAACTTGATTGACTCTACTTGGGCTTTAATAGCTCATGAGAGAGAATCTCAAAAAGACGCAGATGAAACTTTCTTTGCCGATTCGATTATCAAACGTTTTCCGAAAGTTGAAGATCGGGTTGCTTATTTCAAATCGTTAATCAGAGATTAATCAATAGATTATAGATCAAAGAAGGTTAGTTTTTCTAAAAAGGTGAGTTATGAAAAAATTTAAATGGGCAATTCGTGCCACAGGACATATTGCGAATAGTTTTGCGCAAGGAATGGCTGAAGTTGAAGATGCAGAATTGGCTGCAGTTGTTTCTCGTACGGAGGGAGCAGGCAGAGCATTTGCAGATCATTATGGTTGTAGTCAAGTTTACACAGATTTTGAGACGATGCTTAAACAAGCGGATGTAGATGTCATCTATTTAGCAACTCCAAACGATCAACATTTTCCGGAGATCATGCTTGCTTTGGATTATAAAATTCCGGTTTTAAGTGAAAAACCTATTGTGGATAATGAATTTCAATTAAAACAAATTTTGGATAAAGCTCGTGAGAATAAGGTTTTCTTTATGGAAGGTATGTGGTCCAGATTTTTTCCGGCAATGAAAAAAGTAGCAACATGGGTTAAACAAGGTCAGATCGGCGAACCACTTTACCTGTCTGCTGATTTTTCTTATGCATTAGATCCTGAAAAAGATCAGCCGTGGAAAGCCGGCTTGAGTAACCATGCAGGAGCTTTGCGAGATGTAGGGATTTACTCTTTGGCTTTCGCAGATATGGTTTTTCCACAATATCCAAAGCATATCTATAGCTCAATGGATTTTAATGGCGAAGTAGATCAGCGTATGCATTTGTTTTGTGAATACGGTGATGCAAAAGTTGCTTTTCTGAGTGCGGCATTTACCCATCATGGTAGCTCTACCGCTGAAATAGTAGGTACCACGGGCAAGATTCAGGTTGGTCCTGAGTTTTGGCGACCCTCATCTGCTAAACTGATTAGGAAACTTGATCTTGAACAAGAATTTATTTCTGAGTATCCCGCTTCAGGTTTTCAATTCGAAATTCAGGAGGTACAACGTTGTTTAACTGAAGGCTTGCAGGAATCTCCTTTCTATAATCATAGTTCTATGTTCCGCATTGCCAATCTGATTGAAAGGGTGCGTAAAGATTGGGGGATCTATTACAGTTCCGATCTCTAGGTAATCTGAAAATAAAGTAATAAAGAATCAAAAGATTAATATATCGAACAAAATAAATGAGGATCAAAGGGATGAAATATTTTGTAGCACATGACTTGGGAACATCGGGCCTGAAAAGCAGTTTGTTTTCCGCAGAAGGTGAATTGGTAAAAAGTGTAATACGGGAATATGAAGCTAATTTTAAGGGTAGAGAGGCAACCCAAAATCCAGATCTGTTATTTAGAGCTGTTCTGGAAGGTTCCCGCCAATTAGCAAAAATTGTCAAGCCGGAAGATATATTAGCCTTGTCTTTCAGTGCACAAATGAATGCTTGCTTATTAATAGATAAAGAAGGCAACCCGTTACATGATACTTTAATTTGGGCAGATACCAGGTCGGAAAAACAAGCGTCTGAATTGACAGAAAAGCTTGGCTTTGACTATATCTATGAGCTGACGGCAAATCGACCAAGTGCAAATTATAGTCTCTATAAATTAATGTGGATTAGGGATAACTGGCCTGATATTTATAATTCAGCATATAAAATGTTACAAGCAAAAGATTATGTGAGTTATAAATTGACCGGAAAAATTTTTACCGATCATTCTGATGCTTCAGGTACAGGAGCTTATGATATTAATCAGGGTAAGTGGTCGGATGAACTTATTGAATCCGCCGGTGTACGTAGAGAATTATTTCCCCAAATAATTAATTCGGTCGATCCGGTAGGGAAAATTATTCCTGAACTAGCTGAACAGATGGGACTAAGCTCGGAAACCATTGTTGTGGCAGGTGGAGGAGATGGTCCTTGTGCGACAGTCGGAGCAGGTTGTGTAGAGAATGACCAATTTTATTTAACCTACGGAACATCTGCCTGGATTGGGGGTACAACTGATCAACCTGTTTTTGATCCGGATCGTGCCCTTTTTTGTTTTGCTCATATCATTCCCAACAAATATATGCCACTCGGTACAATGCAAGCTGCTGGAACTTCTTATCAATATATCCGCACTTTATTTGAAGATGAAAATTTGTCGGCGCGTGATTATGATCAACTGGCAGCAGAGATAAAACCTGGTTCGGAAGGCCTGATCTTTTTACCATATTTAATTGGTGAAAGAAGTCCCATCTGGGATCCTAAAGCAAGTGGAGCATTTATCGGAATGCGAACCAATCATCAAAAGCCTGCTTATATCAGAGCGGTTTTAGAAGGAATTGCTTATAATTTAGAATGGATTTTGCAATCTTTTCGTAAGACAAAACAAATTGATCAGATGGTTATTACCGGTGGAGGTGCTATTTCACC
>JAAYKK010000029.1 GCA_012522435.1 Clostridiaceae bacterium
CAAACAGCCTATCAAGCAGTCGAACAAGTTGATCTTATTTTACATTTAGCTGCCTTAGTTTCTCCGGCTGCTGACAAAAATCCCGAGCTTGCTATGGAAATTAACTACAGTGGAACAGTTAATCTTCTGCAAGCTATTCAACAACAAAAACGCACTAAAGAAGTGTATTTTGTTTATATTGGTTCAGTTGCCCAAACCGGTGAACGAATGCCTCCTATCCATTGGGGACGTGTTGGTGACCCGATCAAACCGGCTATTTATGATTATTATTCACTTTCTAAAGCACTAGCAGAAAGAGTTCTGATTGAATCTCGAATTGAAAATTGGGTAAGTCTAAGGCAAACCGGAATTATGAGTTCTGCAATAGTACAAATTGCAGATCCTATTATTATGCTCAATCCCTTAGATAATGTTTTAGAATATGTTTCCGACCGTGATTCAAGTATCATGTTACGCAATTTATGTGTCGATTTAGTTAATCAGGAGTTAGATCCGGAATTTTGGGGACATATTTACAATGTAGGCGGTGGCGAATCATGTCGAGCCAGCACATTGGATCTTTATTCGGGTGTGTTTAGAGAAATTGGCATTGAAAATATGGATGGTGCTTTTCAACCTAACTGGTTTGCCACACACAATTTTCATGGACAATATTATTTAGATTCGGACAAATTAGAAAAACATCTACATTTCCGCAATGATACTATTGATTATTTTTATCAATCATTTAAAAATACTTATCCTATAGCTACTAAAATAGGTCATTTGATTAAAAAATTACCTGGCGCACAAAGTTTCTTAAAATCAATTGTTGCTGCAATTTTCAAAAAACAAGCCTTACGTCAAGGTGGTACCTTGAATGCCCTTAAACATGATAATAAGAGTTTTATCGATATCCATTGGGGATCTTTCAATAACTGGATCAAGCTTCCCGAAAGACTAAAAGATTATGTTCCATTTAACAACTGGCAAGATGTAGTACAAATCGATCACGGTTATGATGAAGCTATGCCCGAATCGGAGCTGACCCTAACCGACATAAAACATGCCGCAAAATTTAGAGGAGGTTCATGTATTAGCTCGAATATGGAAAAAGGTAATTGGCAGCAAAAACTCTCATTCAATTGTGCTTTTGGCCATACATTCAAAGCCTCCCCTCGCCTGATTCTAGAAGGTGGTCATTGGTGCCCACATTGTGAAAGTAAAAGCTGGAATTATCAAGCTCGAGCCAAAAAAGATCCTTTCTTTGCTCAAGTTTGGAATCCATTGCATAGTTCAGATGAAAAAGACATTGCTTATCCTAAGTTGATCAAACCTAAATTGTTAAAGTTAAAAGCCGCTCCTAATCCCGGTTAATTGATTATTGTAGCCAGAAGCATACTAAAAAAATAAAAATCAATGAAATAAAAACAATTCCGATTAGAGCATAAATCAAAAATGCTCTAATTACACCTTTAGTCACTGCTTTTTTTTCAGCTTTAGTCAATTCAATTGAATTGTCCTCTTCTTCGATCGGATAGCCATCTTGGTCAAGTTTGGGAACTTTTTTCTTTCTTCCACTACCAAATAAAGATCCTGATGGCGTGATATCGTCAATCACGCTCATATCAGCATATACACGACCATCGTCCTCAAAATCTTCTTGCGGTTTCTTGGCCGGCTTTTTTCTTAATTTGTCAGCCATGTATTAATCCTGTGGATAAAGATGACATGCCACTTCATGTGCCGGTTCGTATTCTTTGAATTGAGGAATTACTTGAGCACAAACATCTGTCGCATATTTACAACGTGTTCGAAATTTACAACCCGAAGGTGGATTCACCGGACTTGGAATATCTCCTTCCAGGATAACTCGTTCCATCTTAAAATCAGGATCAGGTACCGGAACTGCAGATAATAGGGCTTGAGTATATGGATGCATCGGTTTCTCAAAAATTTCTCTTTTATCACCGAACTCTACCAATGAACCTAAATACATAACACCTATTGTATCGGAGATATATTCAACAACCGATAAATCATGCGAAATGAATAAGTAGGTGTAGCCGAATTCAGTTTGCAAATCTTGTAACAAATTAATTATTTGAGCTTGAATTGAAACGTCTAAAGCAGATACCGGCTCATCGCAAATTATGAAATCCGGCTTAAGAGCAACAGCCCTTGCAATACAAATTCTTTGTCTTTGGCCACCTGAAAATTCATGTGGATAACGTCTAGCATATTGATATGGCAAACCACAGGAATTCATAACCTGTGCTACATATTGCTCTAATTCGTCTTTTGGTACAATATCATGTTCTCGCACGGCTTCAGCGATTATCTCGCCTACCGGCATTCTAGGTGAAAGACTGGAATAAGGATCTTGAAAAATCATTTGCATTCTGGGACGCAATTTTCTCAAGTTTTTTCTCGAGAGATCATTGATTTTTTTACCGCTAAAATAAACCTCACCTTCAGTAATCGGATACAATCTTAACATTGTCCTACCTACTGTAGTCTTACCACAGCCCGACTCTCCTACCAAGCCCATGGTTGTTCCTTTTTTTATTGTAAAAGAAACATCGTCAACTGCCTTAACATATTGACGAGTTGTGCCCTTAAGACCGATCGGAAAATATTTTTTTAAATTCTTAACGGTTACAAAGTTCTCATCAGAATCATATTTATTTGTTTTTTCTTTAGTTAATGTATTAGTTTGAACTTGATTATTACTCATGTTGATTAAACCTCCGTACCTGTTGAATCAGATTTTAATTCCACTCTGCCTCGAGGAATAATCCGAGCAACTTTTGCACTACTTCCTTCGAGTTTTTTAGGCAATTCGGGTTTTTCGAGTCCTAAATCCTGATATTTTTCATCATACAAGAAACAGGCAGCGCGATGGCCATCTTCAAAATAATAATCTGAGGGATATTCTTTGGTACAGATATCAAAAGAATATTCACAACGATTACAAAAATAACAGTTATCGGGTAAATTAACCGGACTTGGAACTTGTCCCGGGATTGAATTTAGCCGTGAACCGGTCTCAACTTGACTCAAACTCGGTAATGAACGCATTAACCCTACAGTATATGGATGTTTCGGATTTTTAAAAATATCATGGATATCTCCGGCTTCAACTATCTTACCTGCATACATTACAACGACATAATCCGCCATTCCGGCAATTACACCCAAGTCATGAGTGATTAGCATAATACTACCGTTAATTTTGTTTTTAATCTCAAGCAATAAATCTAAAATTTGAGCCTGAATCGTAACGTCCAGTGCAGTCGTAGGCTCATCGGCGATGATCAAGCGCGGATTACAAATAAGTGCCATTGCAATCATTACACGTTGTCTCATTCCGCCTGATAACTCATGCGGATAATTATCATAAATCTTTTCTTGATCAGCAATCCCAACCATTTGAAGCATTTCAATTGTTCTTGCTTTGACTTCATTCTTAGACATATCCGGCTCAAAGATAGCTAAAGCTTCATCAAGTTGTTCACCAATTCGGAATACCGGATTGAGAGAAGTCATAGGTTCTTGAAAGATCATCGCTATTTCCTGACCTCGAATCCTGCGCATTTCATCACGTGGCATTTTTGCAACATCATAACATTTACCATCAGAGGTAGCATAACGGATACTTCCATCAACAATTTGCCCGGCGGGACCTTGTACCAATTGCATTACAGAAAGAGAAGTAACCGATTTACCACAACCGGATTCTCCAACTACTCCCACGATTTTCCCTTCAGGAATATCAAAACTTACACCATTTACAGCTTTAGTAGTACCTACATCTGTATAAAAATAAGTATGCAAATTGTCTATTTCTATAACATTACGTGGATCACGCATTGTTGTTGTAAATTCAGACTCATCAACGTTTTTTCTGTTTTGAGCCTTCTCAAATTGCTTCATTATCTTGCGATTACTTCTGGCAATTTCTCGTTCTTCTTTTATAGTTAGATATTGAACATCTTTCGATTTATCATTATTTTTTGTCATTTTAACTCCTATTTTTTCTGACGTGGATCAAATGCGTCACGTAATCCATCACCTACAAAGCTGAAAGCTAGGACGGTCATTACGATTAAGATACCTGCAGGAAGCCACATATTAGGATAATAGGCCAAAATTTCCTGTCCTTTTGAAGGATCAGCTAAGGCAATCATCGAACCCCAGGCTGCTCTCGGGAACGGTACACCTATACCGAAATAGGAAAGCGTTGACTCATAGAGTATTATCTGACCTAACCCTAGGGAAGCAGAAACAATTAATTGTGGTACCGTATTAGGAATCAAATGTTTGAAAATTTTGCGTGATGGTCTAATTCCGGTTGTTTCCGCTGCCAGCATAAATTCCTGTTCACGTAAAGATAACAATTGACCTCTAACCAGACGTGCTGTGCCTGTCCAGCTGATTAAGGTTAAAGTTCCCATCAAATAATAAATACGGTGTTCAGGGGGAATCGCTTCAATTGAAACTAAAACCGCAGACAAGATCATCAAAATCGGTAATCCCGGTAAGCTGGCAAAAATATCGACTATACGCATGATAATCTGGTCTACCCAGCCACCATAATATCCGGCGACCCCTCCAAAAATAATACCCATGATCATCTGCAGGAATATAGTTAAAAATGAAATTGTTAAAGATATTCTTCCTCCGTACATCAAACGAACAAAAATATCCAAACCATTCGTATCAGTTCCCAGCCAATGCTCTGATGATGGAGGAGCTTTTGCAGTCACTGTACTGATTGATCTGTCATAATATTCATAATCTCGCCCATCTGCTCCCTCGAATTTGGCTGTGGTCAATAATTGAGATTCCCGAGGAATATGGAAAACTTGAGTTTCTTGATAGCCCCAAGTTGCATTAACAATCACCGGGCCAAGAAATGAAAAAAGAAACACAAAAATAATAATACATAAACCTACTAATGATAAACGGCTACGGAAAAATCTTTTTGCAACCATTCTTGCAGGTGAAATCGATCTATAATTTTCATTTGTTTGAGCAGCTAATTCTTCAGCTTCCAATCGCGCCATCTCACCTTGCACGATCGGCTCAGTTACTTCATTCATATTTTCAGCAGAAAGATTGTGCTCCTTAATATTGTCTGTCATTTTCGCACCACCTTACTTCGTAATTTGAACTCTGGGATCAACAACTGCATACATTAGATCAGAGATTAAATAACCCACTACAGTTAAGATAGCTAAGAACATGTTGTAGCCCATAACGAATGGAATATCTCCTGCAAGAGTTGCCCGGAGTGCCATACTGCCGATACCCGGTATTGAGAAAACAGTTTCGGTGATCATTGCACCGCTGAATAACCCCGGAAGCATACCGGATAAGGTTGTAACTAACGGTATAAAAGTATTGCGGAAAGCATGTCGATTGATGACCGCTTTTTCCGGTAAACCTTTTGCTCTTGCCGTCCGAATATAATCGGAATTCATAACTTCCAACATATTGGTTCTGGTATAACGCATCAGACCTCCAATACTTAACAGAGTTAAGGTTACAATCGGTAAGACCAGATGCCAGCCTTTATCCAGCAAAATAGCCCAAGTATCACTCGGATGGAAAATTTTCGTGGCTGTAGTTAAGCCTTGCAAAGGAAACCAGCCAAGATTAATACTGAAAAAGTTCATTAAAAGAGCAGCTAAAAAGAATGACGGTAAAGCCGTTGCCATCATGGAGAAGACCGAAACCGTATAGTCGTATCCACTATACTGGTTCACCGCAGCCCTTATCCCCATTGGAATAGCAACAATTATTTCTATAACATACGCTATTAACGATATAAAGAATGATATCCAAATATATTCTTTAATAACCTGTGTTACAGGACGTCCATAAAGAAAAGAGAATCCCAAGTCACCTTGTAAAGCGTTGCCAAACCAGGAAACGTAACCTTTGAGGATTCCGGGCAAGCTTTTATCAGCTAAGCCGTAAAGTTCTTTGAGCTTTAGTACATCTTCTGGAGTCATCTGACCACTTTGCACTGCAGCAGCAGTTCGATTGTCGATGTAGTCAGCCGGCATTGCCATAGTTAACATATAGATTAAGAGTGAAACTCCTATCAATATTATTATAGCAAGGCCTAGTCTTTTTAAGAGATATTTAACCATTTATAATAAAACCACCTAGGTAAATGAAGTGCATCGACCGGAGTAAAATCGGTCGATGCACCGTAATAGTTAATTAATCATTTCTAATTAATCAAATATTATTCTTCAACATTTAATTCAACATTCCAGATTTCCTTGAGCGGACTTTGGAATGGAGTTACTTGATCGCCACTGAACATGGTATCAGCATCAATTACGTCCTTATTGAAAGCAAACATGTTCTTACGTTGATAGGTAGGAACTTCTGTAGCTAAGCTGGTAGATAATTCTAAAGCTTTGGCATAGATTGGTTTACGTTCTTCAGGATCTAATGAACTACGCCCGGCAGTAATGTTTTCATTCAATTCTACCAAAACAGCTTTTTGATCGTCAGTTCCGTTTTCATACAGCCAGTATAATCCCATACCTTCTGGCGAACCTGCTTGGTTAACTGCAGGATCTGAGTACCAGATTTGGAACATATCAGGATCAACTCCACCTGAACCCCAAGCTGCTGTCCAGACTTGAATGCCTGATTCGTAAGCTGTGGTTAATTTTCCAAGTAAGTTTGGATCTTCTTCAATATCAACTTTTACACCAATTTGTTCCAGAATTTCTTGAGTGTTAAGGAAGATTGAGCCGGCCGGATGCTCTTCAGCAGCCATCGGCATAGTAAACGTAAATGTTACTTGTTCGCCTGCTTTTTCATGACCTTCCGGATATTGCATTTCATTAGCTGCTTCATCATAAACATAACCTTCTTCTAAGAAGAGTGCTTTTGAAGTCTCGCCTGTTTCATCATAAGCATAAATGGGTTCCGGATTATCAGGATAAGCCCACTGAACCTTGGTCATAGTACGATAGTTAACTGATGCCAATTCACCATAATAGTTATCTACACTTAATTGTGGATTCATAGCATGGGCTAAAGCTTGACGGATTTTCCATTCAGGAATGGCTTGAGCGTTCATACCGATATAGCCGTAACCATCATTATCAACTAAGGTATAGTCTAATTTAGCAAAGTCACCTTCACCACTAGAAATTTCACTTACAGTTTCAGTTTTAGCACTTGGTTCTGCAAAATGAATTTGGCCAGTTTTGAGAGCATCCATTTCGGATCCTGACTCAATAACTTGATAACGCAAAGTTTTAATTTTTGGAGAACCCATGATGTAGTTATCATTTGCGGTCAAGGTTACAATATTATCTTTATAAGATTCAAAGATATATGGACCGGCACCCATAGGTTTGTCATTTTTAGTTTTTAAATGTTCAATTAAGTCGCGATTTGCAGGATTGACGCCAAATTCATTGACTTCACCGTCGAAACCTTCGAGGTAGTATGCTTTTGGAGCAATATCAACACCCATTCTGAAAATAGCTACAGGATCGATGCCGTTCAATTTAACTTCTATTGCATCATACTCTTCACCATCAACTGTTGCAGTTGTTTTAGTGATACCTGTGATTTCGCTAACGCCGCCTTCAACCGCACCTTCATTTTGATAGAACAACTCTTTTACATAATCTTCAACACTCTTATCACCGGCTTTTTCACCATTGATACCTTCATCACTCAGGTCATAGCCATAAGCAACTTTAAGATTATTCCAGAAAGTTTCAGCATTTAATTCAACAGCATCATCACTTAGATCATATTCAACATCATTTGCATCAGTGAAGGTTGAATCTTCAACTCCTCCAAAGCCCCATAATGACATAGCAAAAGCGGCTGAAAGAGCTTCACTATCAGCAATTTCATCAGTACTATTATCAGGTAAAATATCTCCGGCATAAGCTTCCAAATAATTTGCCATTACATAGTCAACTATTTCTTGAGCAAAATTTACCCCAGCTTCATCCAGATATGACCAGAATGCAGCTTGTTGTTCCGGAGTAGCAACAGTTAAGCCATCACCTAAAACAGGATCTGCATCACCTTCACCACTAATTCCGGCTTCTAAGATATCATCACCAACTTCAACCATTTCTGTTGATGTTTGCAAACGATATTCATCCATACCCTCTATATCCAATGAATAGAAAGTAGAGCTGCCGTCATAATAAGGATCAGAATAGACATACATACTGAAAAGTAAGTCATCAATCGTGACAGGTGTACCGTCCGAGAAGACTAAATCATTTTTCAGTGCAAATGTGTATGTAGTTTCACTTTGATCATCAGCTACGTCCATTGTGTAATCCAGAGCATAACTGGGAACATCGGCATTTGCTACAGGTTCGCCATTTTCATCTGACCACAGCAAAAACAGTGACATTACGTCTGCAATATCACGATCATAGGCTGATGTTGCGAAGAATTCGGTGAACTTACCATCTAAAGTATAAGTTCCGATAACTAAAGGTGTTTCAGAAGTAACAACTGTATCTTCGGTTGCTTCTGCATCAACTTCAGCATCTTCTTCATCTGCATCTGCATCTTCAGCATCAGCATCTTCTGCATCAGCATCTTCTGCGTCTTCAGCATCATCTTCATCCAGAACGACTTCTGATTCTTCTGCAGAATCTTTGTCTTCTGTATCGGCATCTTTTTTGTCAGATCCACAGGCGACAACGCCTAAGACCATAACACCGATCAAGATTAATGCCATCAGTTTTTTTAAGAAAGCATTTTTCATTTTTTTTCTCCTTTTTTTCTTCAATCTGCTATTGTATAAAACACAGATAAACTTAAGTATATCATATGCTCAGGTTTCTATCAGAAATATGACTGTTCTAATGAATCCCGCATTGATCATCTATTACTTTAATTCTTGATTAATTGCTTATTCAACAAAATCTCGTGTCACAACTGCAAAACCTGATACTTCTAAATTAATATTTTGACCGGTGACATTATCTATGCTCGTATTCTCATTATGATAAATAAAATCAGCTACTTCATAAGATGAACTTCCATCATCTCGCGAACCCGTATTGATAGTCAAACCATCAAAAGTCACATTTTCAATTTTGCTATTTAGCGCATTTACAGCCAAAGCTGCGACTTTAACGTCTGTTCTGGGCGGTGCGGTAACCTCAATTACCATATCTTTAAAGGTTAGATTTTTTATAACGGCTCCATCTAGATTAGTTAACAAAGCACCTTCTGCGCCTCCAAGTGCATCCTTTTTCGAAAAACTAATCTTTAATTTAATGTTGGACAAGACATGTCCTTGACCGTCGATCATACCTTTAAATTCATTTAATGGTGAAAATTCTTTACCGGAAAAATCTAAATCATTATTAATTGTGTATTCGCCTTTTTCACCCAGATCGGCAAATTTATATTTGCCACCCGCCTCGAGAGCTTCTGCTGAGTCAACTGCTATCTTCTGGCCTTCATCAAAAACCAGATAAACATCATTTTCTGCATTGTTCTCTTCATATTTGGCAATGTATGATTCGATAATTTCATTTTTACGATAATTGATTTCAGCTAATTCATCTTCAGTCGCAACCATATCGTAACCTGCCTTATTTAGGAAAAGCCATGTAGTATCCTCAGTTATGGTTTCAGCTGCAATTTCTTCTTCTATTTCTTCACCTGAAATTTCATCATTTTCAGTATCCTGGTTTTCTTGTTCGTCAATAGTTTCTACTTCTTCACCGCCGCCTGAAGAATTCTCATCCTCAGTTGTTTCTTCGGATTCATCAATATTCTCATCTGTTTCATCCGTTGTTTCGCTCGGTTCTTCAGTTGTTTCTTCCTCTTCGATATCTTGAGCCGGCTTGTCTACCTGATTTTCATCCTGATCTTCTTCAGCTTCTTGCTCACCAAAAGGTACAATGTTTTCGGGAAATTCCTCAGCCAGTTGAGAATATAACTCCTCAACAGTTGGCAAAAGAGGAGAAAACTCATAGTCCGAGAAATCATATTCTTCCTTTAAATCTTTATAAAAATAACCTTGGAAAGTATATCCGGTTTTTGAAACCATATCTAATATCGCAGGCGAAAGTGGCGCCAGCGGTGATTCAGCAGTAATGTTTTTACTAAAAACTACTTCATCTGTACCGGAATCAATATAGTTTGCTTCTGCCTTTTTTACCCACCTGGCATATAATGTAATATCTTCTTGGACTCTATCTGTATTAAAGTCCCAACGAGATTGAGGATCAAATTTATATTGGGTATTCCCCTCATCATCAGATGACTCTTTGTAGTCCGTATACCAGCCGGCAACTGTGTAGCCGTCACGAACCGGTGTTACTAACAAATTGGAAGTTCCTGCCGGAGAGAACAGTAAAGAATTCTCTGCATAATTTGTTTTGCGAATTTCTCTTTGATTCACCACGCCGCCTAATGCATGATAGGTCACCTCTACACCATAACCAAAATCCGCAGGATCCAAATCCTGACCAATCCTTGTACATGATGATGTTGTTAGAACGATTATCAATAATAAGATAATAACGCGCGAAAATCTTAGTTTGTTATTCTTCAAAATATATCCTCCGCTTCATACGGTTGTAAAAAATCTAAACAGAAAAATGATAGCACAATTAATCCAAGAAACAAAATATTTCGGCTAATTATTGCATGGTATTATACACTCTTTGTATGTTATTTAAAACAGAATAATGCTCATTCAACACGATTTCCAGAAAATTTTCTCAAAATAACAAGATAATAATACATATATATACAACTAATCTAGAAATTCCACCAAATCGAGCAAACGTTCAAAAATCAGATCAGGTTTGACAGTTGATTCTGCCAACAGTTTGTGGTCTGTTTCACCTGACATGACTAATATACCTAATATCCCACTGTTGATTGCCGCTTGTAAATCTGTGTAAAGTCTGTCACCGACCATCGCTATATTTTCTTTTGCTTCTTTAACTAAAGAAGTTCCTTGATCGATGATATAAGAATTTGGTTTTCCAATAATATAGTCAGGTCTCCGACCCGTACTCGCTTCAATATACGCAATAGTAGCGCCAATATCCGGCGCAAAACCATATTCCATAGGGCAATTAAGATCAGGATGACTGGCAATATATGGTAAATCGGACCTTAGATGAAAACATACTCTGTCCAATTTTTCATATGTTAATTCCGTATCGTAAGTGATCATTACATAGTCAGGATTTTCATAATCAACATTTATTCCGGCCTCTAACATTTCGACCGTGACAATTTCATTTGCTAAAAGATAAGCCTTTTGCTTAGGAAACTTCTGCAAAGCAAAACCTGCCGTTGCCTGCCCACTGGTCAAGACATTGAGAAAAGGTTCTCGGACTCCCATTTTTTTCAATTTCTCAACATAATAATTTGCTGAACGAGAAGAATTGTTCGTGACAAATAGCACTTTGAGACTTCTTTTTTCAATTTCCTCTAAAAACTCAAGTGATCCGGGCAGTATTTGATCCCCTAGATAAAATGTACCATCCAGATCAAGGAAAAAGCACTTAATATTTTTCAAAACTTTAAACTTTTTTTCATACATTTTAATATCTTTCAAATTTTGATTTCATAAAGCAAACCTAAATCCCACAGAAGAGAACTGGTCACATATTTATTTCTCACTTCACGCGAGCCGATTAGAGCATCTTGTTTATCTTGTTCTGTATAACCTATTTCTTGTGGTGTTAAAGGCAAGTTGAATTTTTCCATATATGCTTGTAGTTCAGTATAGGTAGGCATCTCATATTCTACAATTTGAATTATTTGAGGCCACAGATCGAGAATTTTCGATAAGCGCACAGCATGGTCCGATTTGCTATTTCTGGATTCGCTATTTGCAGTCTTGATAATCTGTTTTGCTGTTTTTTCTCCATAAATTCTGCACACCATTTTTTCCCATTCAGAGCTATCAAAAGAATTAATAAATTGGAGAGCCTTCTGCTGATCGGGTTGATATTTTAATAATTGATCCCAAATCTGAACTGAAAGCAATGTGCCCACCGCCACCTGAATGCCGTGAAGTTCAGCGGTTTCTCCTCGTTCTAAAGACATCATTTCCCAAACATGAGAAAAATAATGTTCCAGACCCGATGCCGGCCTTGATATCCCTGCAAAACCCATCGCTAATCCGGTCAAAAGCAAGCCTTCAAAAACATTCTCTATTGCTTGTTCATCTCTATGCAATAATCCGTCCGCTGAATTAATAATTTTTTCCAAGGAAGAACGGACTAAATCAGCGATGTTTTCGCAATAGTATTCTCCGGTAATTAAATTGCTGATTTTCCATTCACTTAGCGAAACATATTTAGCCAGCATATCACCCAAACCTGCTTGCAACATCTGTTCAGGTTCAGCCTTGAGAATTCTCGTATCAGCTATTATCGCTAAAGGACAAGCATTGTATAAAGAAACTTTGAGACCGTTTTGAATCATTGAGGCATTGTTGGAACCATAGCCGTCCATTGAGGCAGCCGTAGCTATTACAATTTGCGGAACTCCAACAGCATGAGCAAATACTTTGCCCAGGTCGTTTAGAACTCCTGAACCAACTACAACAATTCCATCATAATCTCGATCAAAAATCATAACCAGACTGCCTAAAGATTTCTCATCCGGCTCCAGCCTTTCAGCCTGATAGATAAATTCAGCATAATTTATTTTCTCTGCTTTAATGATCGGTTCAAGATATTTCCAAGCAGCTTGGTAGGTATTCTGATCATAAATGAATAAAGGATTCTCGATTGCCAATTCTTGTAATACTTCAGGTAAAACCTCCAGAGCATTGTTACCTATCTTTATGTGTTTTATTTCAGTTTTATGTTGCTTGCCACAACTACAACTAATACCTTGTGGATCAATCAATTCCTCTAAACTCATCTCGGATAATCTTTTCATGGTATCCCTCATCTGGTTATTATCATTAAATAAATAATAATTTACTTTTTAACTACAGAAGACTTTAGATATAAAGTCCCAAAGCCATCAATTCTACCTTGAATATCATGACCATCTACAGGAACTTCCAAGATTCTGATGCTCTTGGCTTTAGCTCCTTGTTTAATCACATCTTTGCCCATTTTCAAGTCTTGGATTACGGTCACATCGTCACCGTCATTTAATTGATTCCCGTTTGCATCCCTGGTAATCAATGCTTCTTCAGCTGCCTCTTGATCTTGTTTGTCCCATTCGTGAAAGCACATTGGACAAATATATAAATGACCTTCCTCATAGGTAAATGACTCATTACATTTTGGACATGCAGGTAAACTCATAGTTTTTTCTCCTTGTATATTAATGTTCATCCGAGTTGTGAAACTTTGATGACTGTTTTCTGTTAATCTCTCAATCCACGTGAGATAATAGAACCGTGCAGTTGAGGGCGTCTTTTTTCTCCTTGAGATTTCAGTCTCGTG
>JAAYKK010000003.1 GCA_012522435.1 Clostridiaceae bacterium
ATTTTCTTTAACTGTTTTGATTGCTCTTTCTAGTAACTCAACACACGTTTTGTTACTAAAATTTGTCTGAAACCAATAATTAGTGAAAAGACTTCATTAATAAAAAGTTTATACTTTATAGGGTGACATCTTTGCTTATTTGGTGTTATAATCCATATTGGAATTTTATGGATCAAATATCATTTTAGATATTTCTTATCTTATTAAAAAGAGGTATTAATGAGTAAACTTGGAATACAAGATGTTACTGTGCGTGACGGCAATCAATCTATATTAGCAACACGCATGCAACGCAAGGATATTATTGCTTTAGCAAGAGCCTTGGATAAAGTTGGTTTTTATTCTTTAGAGGTATGGGGAGGTGCAACTTTTGACTCCGCATATCGTTTCTTAAAACAAAGTGCCTGGAACAATCTGCGAGAAGTCAGAAATGCTGCTCCTAATACAAAACTTTCAATGTTGCTTAGAGGCCAGAACATTGTTGGGTATCATCATTATGATAATGACACTTTAGAGCGCTTCATCCGACTAACAATCGAAAATGGCATTGATATTTTGCGTATTTTTGATGCGTTAAATGATCCGGATAATTTGCGAAATGCTTTTAAGTTTACCAAAAAGCATGGCGGAGAAGTGCAAGCTGCAATAGCTTATACGGTAAGTCCGGTTCACAGTAATGAATACTATGTAAATTTAGTCAAGACATACGAAAGTATGGGAGCAGATTCAATTTGCATCAAAGATATGGCGGGAATTATTTCTCCACAAACAGCATATGATTTGGTGTCCGCTATTAAAGAAGCAACCGACTTACCGCTTAATCTACATTCTCACACGACTGCCAATGCTACAGCATTAGTTATGGAACGTGCTATGCAAGCAGGTGTCGATGTGGTTGATGGATGTATCTCTCCATTTTCCGGAGGTACCGCTCATTTAGCTGATGAAACATTGCTCGAAGCTGCTAAACTTGCAGGGCGTGAGACAAGCCTAAATATGGATGCGTTGAGTGATGCCTACTATATTGCAGATAGAATAGTTAATAAATATATTGAATCAGGTGATTTAAGAACACGTTCATTAATTCCTAATCCGAAAATCTTATATTCTCAAGTTCCCGGAGGGATGCTGTCTAATTTGCTCAGTCAATTGGAACAACAACATTCTGCCGATCGATTAAATGACGTATTGGCAGAAATACCTAAAGTAAGAAAAGATATGGGCTACCCTCCGCTAGTGACACCTTTGTCGCAGATGGTTGGAACACAAGCAGTATTCAATGTATTGTTGGGTGAACGCTATAAAATGGTACCAAATGAAATAAAAGATTATGTCCAAGGACTCTATGGTAAAGCTCCGGGAGAATTAAATCAGGAAATTGTAGATTTAATTATGCAAAGTACGGAAAAGAAAGAAGTCATACCGCCTGAGGATTTACCTTTTATCTATGAAGATAATAAAAAACTAGCAAGAGAATTTATGGGACGCGAACCTCTGGAAGAAGAAATTGTAGCATGTTCTATTTTTCCTGAACCTGTACGAGAATACTATGTAGAAAGAGCTGAAAAACTAAAAGCTTTGGCTGATCAGGATCGAAATGTTATCAAATCAGATGAAACTGTTTCATTTAGAATGGTTCCGCCGGCATCATATAAAGGAGGAAATTAATGGATAATTTTAATCTGGGTCAAGGGGTAATAATTTCCTTGTTTTCAATCTTAATTGTTTTTTTGATCTTGGTCTTATTGTCAATTATCTTTATGATTTTCAAATATCTTCCCTTTAGCAAGGAAATTGATAAAAAAACTCCTGTAACCGCAGCAACTACTTCCGGAAGTAATCTTACGACAGATGTAGATCAGGAAGAACGTATGGTTGCAATGCTCGTTGCATCTTGTTTGGCAAAAGATGAGATTAAAGGTGACGTTCGTGTCGTATCCATTGAACGTACAAAATAAAATTAGAAAAATACTTTTAGATACTATTAGGAGGACCAATGAAAACATATCGCGTAGCTGTAGGTGACAAGGAATATATTGTCAAAGTAGAAGAGGTAGCAGATGGTACAGTAATCGAGGAAACGGCTGTAGCAAGCGCTGATGCTGCTACACCAACGCCCGTTACACCCGATGGAGATGCAGAGGTTGTTGAAGCGCCCTTACAAGGCTCTGTATTATCAATCAATGTTAAACCGGGAGATACTGTAAACACAGGTGACACTGTTTTAGTTATTGAAGCAATGAAATTAGAAAATGAAGTAGTTGCAGCTCAAGACGGTGTTATTCAGCAAGTATTTGTCCAAGAAGGTCAGACTGTTGATGCTGAAGAACCTCTTTATAGTATAGCTTAGATGGGGTGTTCAGATGTTAGATATGATCGTCGATTTTTTTAAGTCAAGCGGTCTTTTTGCTTTAGATATTAAAACAGCAATCATGTTGCTCATAGCATGTATATTGTTGTATTTAGCTGTTAAAAAAGAATATGAGCCATACTTGCTAATTCCGATTGCGTTTGGAATGTTGCTTGCCAATCTGCCTTTAGGAGGGTTGAGTTCAAGTGATCAAGGTGGTTTGCTAAACCTTTTATATCAAGGTGTAGAACTGGGAATATATCCGCCTTTAATCTTCTTAGGTGTTGGTGCTTCAACTGACTTCGGTCCGTTAATTGCCAATCCTAAAAGCATGTTACTGGGAGCTGCAGCACAGATAGGTATTTTTGCTGCATTCTTAGGAGCAATAGCTCTGGGCTTTACTTCGCCTGAAGCTGCTTCAATTGGAATAATAGGCGGCGCTGATGGTCCTACGGCATTGTATTTAACCAGCAAATTAGCACCTCATCTTTTAGGTGCAATTGCGATTGCTGCATATTCTTATATGGCCTTAGTGCCGGTTATCCAGCCCCCAATTATGAAATTATTAACTACTGAAGCGGAACGAAAAATTGAAATGAAGACTGCACGAAAAGTTTCGCAAGGTGAAAAAATTGTATTCCCAATTATCACTACAATAATTGTCAGTTTATTAGTTCCTTCGGCAGCGCCTTTAGTAGGTATGTTGATGCTTGGTAACCTGATAAAAGAGTCGGGTGTTGTGCCTAATCTAATCATAGCTGCTAAGGATACAATTATGTATACAGTAACTATTTTACTAGGTGTAACAGTAGGTGCGACAGCTTCTTCAGAAAAGTTTTTACAGCCTCAAACTTTAGGAATCTTAGTAATGGGACTTATTGCATTTGCTATAGGGACTACATTCGGTATCATTTTTGCTAAAATAATGAACGTTTTCTCAAAAGAGAAGATCAACCCATTAATTGGTTCAGCAGGTGTTTCTGCAGTTCCAATGGCTGCTAGAGTATCGCAAAGAGTGGGGCAAGAAGCTAATCCTAAAAATTTCTTACTTATGCACGCTATGGGACCTAATGTTGCCGGTGTAATCGGTTCAGCAGTAGCTGCAGGATTATTATTGAATTTGTTTGGCTAATCAATAAATTAAAAATTTGATTAAAGTATTTTATAACAAAAGGCGATCAGTGTTTATACAAGATCGCCTTTTTTATATTAAAAGTGATATTTAAACTAATATCGATAAATCCAAATTATTACTTTTTGACTTAATCAAAATTAAAATCATCCAGATCAAATTCGTAATTAAAGTTATTACTTTCATTCCAACCGCCAAATTCATTGCCAAACTCTTTTGCTGCAGCACAAAAACATGCGGCACAAGCAATAGTAGTTATGATGCTGAGACCAATACCAATGGCACTTGTAATCAATCCGGCTAATGCTAAACCGGAATCTTTAGATTTTTTTCTAGAGATGATGGCTAAAACCAAGCCGACGATACCTGAAATTATTGAAATTATACCCGGCCATGGGAAAAAATAAAAGATAATAATTGATAAGAAAAAGAATAAGACAGAAGTACCACCTAGTACTAAAGAGGCAATGGACATGCCATCGTTTTTAGCTGGTTGTCCTGGCTGTTGATACTGTCCGACATTCGGTCCTCCTTGATATCCGGGTTGCTGCTGATAAGCTTGTTGAGCACTCGGAGGTTGTCCCGGTTGAGGTTGAGTTCTATTATATGGTGCCTGTTGTGATTGTTGATATTGATGCGGTTGTTGCTGATATTGCTGTGGCTGCTGAGGTTGTTGGTATTGCTGTGGCTGTTGCGGCTGTTGCTGATATTGTTGTGGTTGTTGATATGGTGTTTGTTGTTGTGTTTGAGTAAAAGGTGACGGAGCAGGAGGCAATGAGGTTTCAACTTGTTGCTCTGTTTCAGTTTTTTGTTCGTCTGTGGCGTCGACGATTGTCTCCTCTGCCGTTGCTTGAACTTCTTCTGATTTTTCTTGAGCTTGCTCAATTTCCCGTTCCATATCTTCATTTTGATTATCATTTACTTGATCTGTTTGATCAGTTTGGTTTTCAAAATTATTATCTTGATCCATAGACGTCTCCTTAATTAAATGATGTAATTAGTTACTAATTAACTCTTCGCTTAATTTTACTAAAATTGCTAAAGAACATCAATATTGCTTATACGTGTTTCATTACTTAATTATATTCTTAAGTTAAACTTAAAAAAGTCAGCTACTAGACGAATTCTTTAATTTAGATTTGAGACGATCACTTAAAAGAAAAAGACCGGTTAAAATAAGTAATACAAGACTGATAAATTGTGATGTGGATAATACCCCAATAAATCCACGTTGAACATCTCCTCTAAAGAATTCTATAAAAAATCTGAAGGGTGAATAAAGAAAAACATATAAAGCGGTTAATTTATAACCATTATTTAATTTATGAAAGAAGATTAGCAGAACAATGAAGATAATGAAACAATAAATTGCTTCTAATAGTTGAGTAGGAAACAGTTTGATTCCCGGTGGAGCAATTAGGGAATTGTTTAATTGATAACCGAATTCTTGGCACTCTATGCCATAACAACAACCGGCGCAAAGACAGCCGATGCGACCAAAACTATGAATAAGAGGTATTGCGGGTGCTAAAAATAACAAAATCTTCTCCAGTGGAATTAAGAATTGACGTGCGTAGAGAAATAGCATTATGAATGCTCCTATAAGCGACCCGTAAAAAACATAGCCACCTTGAATAATCCAGTTTCCGATTAGCTTAAAACCGACTCCGAAGCTAAATGCTTTGATAATGATGGGTAGTCCGACAAGTATGTATAATAATTTACCACCAACACCTACTCCGATTGTGCCATAGATGAAGCTATAAATTACATCTTCAGCAAAATCTGGTTGGTATTTTTTCGCCAATAAATATGAAGTTAAAACACCAAGAAGCAAACCGACAAAGATTAGAGTTCCATATACAGGAATTTTTATGTTAAAAATTTCATAAGTTGGATACATTGATTATTCCGGTTTTTCATCTAATTTAGTTGCTTTTGTAGTTTCCTGAAGATCGTGATTTGTTTTATGAATAAAACCTAGTTTGAGCGCATTGACCGGACACACTTCAATGCATTCGCCACAACGAATACATTCAGGGGAGTTAGGGGTTTTATAGGGTTCTACTTGCATCTTACAAACTCTGGCACAACGTTTACATTCAATACAATTTGCAGAACATTGCATATGATAAAAACTGATTTTATTAAACATGCCATAGATTGCACCAAGTGGACATGCATATTTACAGAAAAATCTAAAGATTAAAATTGAGCCTATCACAGTTATTAGTAGTAACAATACTTTCCAGCTGAAAATTAATCCTACTAATTGTCTTAATGCCGGATTAGCTATTAAGAGAGGAATACCTGCTTCCATAGTTCCTGCCGGACAAATAAATTTGCAAAAAGCCGGATAACTCATCCCAAAACGATCTTGGGTTAGTAGTGGAAAAGCAATTACAAATATAATTAATAAAACATATTTTAACCAAATTGCTTTTTGATGAATCTTCTTTTTGGGATTAACCTTCTTAATCGGTATTTTATGAAGTAGTTCCTGGATCCAGCCAAAAGGGCAAAGCCAGCCGCAGAACCAGCGCCCCATTGTAATACCGAAAAGTGCAATTAATCCTACAACATAATATGAAAAGTTAAATTGTGCTGAGTTAGGCACTGCTTGTAAGGAACCGATCGGGCAAGCGCCAAGCGCACCGGGACAGGAGTAGCAATTTAATACAGGTAAGCATACGTGTTTCAAATTTCCTTTGTAAATTGTTCCGTCAAGAAAACTTTTCCAATTACCATTGATAATTAAAGCACCGAGAGCTTGAACCAAGCTTCTTTTCCTACGTTGTTTTGTTAAAGAATTTGCTTTTTGTTTCTTAGACTTTTCCATATGATAATTAACCGATTCCTATACAATCCAGACAAATATTGATAGCGTTTTGTAAAACAATCAATACTTCAGAACGCATAATCCCATAACCAATCATAAACAGGATCAAAACTAATAAAGTAAAACGTATTATATATGTAGATTTTTTATTAAATATATTCATCACTTTTCAATTTCCGACAATCCATCTTCAATCAAGTTTGCGAAAAATTCATAACTATTTGCACCGACAATAGGTTCTCCTATCAGAACACCATTCGCGTCAACCAGGTATGTAGTGGGAATAGCATATACATTAGCTAAGATCTTATTGTTTACTTCATTGTTAGATGTTAAGTTTGTATATTCTACATTTGCTTCCGCTAAGAGTTCCTTGGCAACTTCGACCATGGATTGATTTTCCTTAAATACATCTGAAGTAATTCCAAGAACTTGGACATCTTTATCGGCAAATTCCCTCGCTATTTTTCCTAAATCTGGAAGTTCGGCTTTACAAGGTCCGCAAAAAGTACCCCATACGTTGACTAAAGTTAATTTTGAATCAGCAAAAAATTCCTTAGTATGGATCTCCTTACCTGTTAAATCAGTTGAAGAAAAAAACCAAGGATTGCTTTCAGCTACAACTTCTTGTGCATCGTCGGCTTGTGAAACATCTATCGGTTCTTTTGTTTCTTCAATATCTGTATTGTTTTCGGTTTCAAGCTTTGTTTTTTCATCTAAAGATTTGTCATTATTTCCTTTGCAGGCGCCGAACAACAGTGCAATTAATAACAAACTGATAACTAAAACTAAATTCTTCTTCATAATTGAGTACCTCCAGATAACTCTTGTTTGATTGAATTTTTAATGTTTTACAATAATAGTTAAAATGTTACACATTAGATTAAAAAGATAAGTTAACATATTAAGAGTAAGATTTGTATTCTTTTAAGATATTTTAAACATATATTATATTAATCATAGAATTTTGACGAGTGTTCTTGTTACACAATCAGAAAGGAGTAAAATTATGGATTTTATTAAAGAAAAAAATCGAATTTATTATGAAGATGAAACAGGGAATATGCTGGCGGAAATTTCATTCTCTGATCTGGATGATCAGACGGTTGAAGCGAATCATACTTTTGTTGACCCCAGTTTAAGAGGTCAGGGAATAGCAGAAAAGCTGGTTGATGCTATGGTCGAGGAAATGAAAGAACAAAACAAAAAAATTAAACCCACATGCTCTTATGTAGTAAAATTATTTCAACTAAAAAAAGAAAAGTACGGATTTATTATTGCCAACTAAAACGCAAATTTATTATTCGATCAATTCTTGATCTTCGAAAATGGCGCTGTAAGGTTTGGTTTCAATATCACCGATCCCGAGGCGCTGTTTTATTTCTTCTGAGATTTCAAGTCTTCTACTACCGAAAACTATTTGTTTTGAATCCATTAATTCAAACATTTCTTTAGGCGAAATCTCAAGCAGTTCAGGTGTTTCAAAAAAACGTTCAAGCATACTAAGCGATTTGATCAAATAATATCCGTCACAAATTCTTTCATCCAAAGTGCAGACAATATCCATCACTTCACGCCATTCAACACCACCGGTTTTACTTTTAAAAGGTTTTTCATATATTTTTCCCATAGTTACGAACAGGGAATTAGTACCAAATTCATACAGATGATGGAAAGGGGCATTGCCGCCTATACTGCCTAAATGTGAAAGAAAAACTGATGAGTATAGAGGAATTATATCAGTCAATACTTTTGGCATTAATCCGTGAAAATCAAGCCAACGCAGCATTGCTAAAACAAATCTTAAAAACCAGCGTGGTGTTTTTGCAAAAAAAGATATTAACTTGTCATCTGTTTTAGTTTCTTGCTCTTGGCGAATCAGCTCAACTTGTTCTTTCATTTTTTCAGCGACTGTATTAATGTTGTCATCTTCAGTCATTACAACTTTAGCAATTGACTCGTAAGCATGGTCTGAAAGATCTAATTTAACTATATATAAACCTTCATAGCCATTGTGTTCATAAATTCTACGTCCGGCTATGAAACGATTTAGCTTTGGTCTTAAAACAAAAATATTAAGAATAGATGCCATAATTATGTTGAAAATAGTAATACGATCACCATTTTTGCGTCTTTTTTTTATATAGTCTCTGATCGGTTTAACTTCGATCGTTTTTTGATAGAAAATCAATGCTTCATTACGTGAACGCATAATGTAAGGCATGATATGATTCATTGGATCACCGTCAGTAATCAATTTTCCATCCTTACGTTTTTTGCCGAAAATAAAACTCACAAATTTCTCCTCAAATATGATGAATTAAAACTATTTGTAATAAATATTAGCTAAAATAGAATTTCTAAAATAGTATAGCATATTATTTACCGGTCAATTCAAGAATAATCTATTAGTACAATCCGGTTTCACTTTTTGGTTTGTCTGTGTGATAATGTTTGGTAGTTATTTTTATCTACGAGGTGTTAGATGCCACAATTTGATATACAACAGATTTTAATCAGAATCTTAGTTCTGACATTATCACTTTCGGTACATGAGTATGCACATGCGAGAATGGCGTATCATTTAGGGGATGATACTGCGGCAAGACAAGGTCGACTGACGATCAATCCGGCAAAACATATTGATCCGATTGGTGCAGTTGCTTTTGTAATTGCCGGCTTTGGTTGGGCAAGACCTGTTCCTGTAAATCCAGTCAATTTTGATCGCGAAAGAGTTAAAACCATGCGGTCCGGAATGATGCGTGTCGCTTTGGCAGGGCCTGTTTCAAACTTAATCATTGCATTTATTGCCAATTTCATCTATCAATTAGTTAACTTTATTCTAATTGCTTTGAACGTTCAAACTAAAACCGGTCTCTTGTTTTTTTGGCAAATATTGTTTGCAATCTTATTTACATTTTATTCAGCGAACATTTCTTTGGCCTTGTTTAACATGTTGCCAATACCGCCACTTGACGGTTCGAGAGTCTTAGGCGGTTTTTTGCCACAAAGAATCTACAATCAATATATGGCTTTACAGCGTTATTCAATGATGGTTTTATTTGCCCTAATTGTTTTTGGTGGGGGATTTATTGGAAGAATTTTAAGTTTTGTTGCTATTCCGATCGACTACATATTAAGAGTTCCTGTTGAGTCAATCTTTAATTTTCTAATCAATGCTGTCAGATAAATAATGAGTCAGTTTTTAACCGTAAACATTTCTGAATATGATAGTCCGCTCGATTTAATTTATCATTTGATAGAAGTCAGTGATATTGATATTTATGACATACCAATTGCCGATATAACCGAGCAATACTTTATGGTAATCAAAAATAGTTCATTAGAAGAACTGGATATGGAACTAGCAAGCGAATTTCTGGTTATGGCAGCATCCCTGATGCAAATAAAATCAAGGATGCGTTTGCCTGATCAGAATGCCGATTCGCAAGGTGATGATTTTTCAGATCCCAGAGAAGAGTTGGTATTGCGTTTGCTAGCTTATAGACGTAATAAGCAGTTAGCAATTTATTTAGAAGATAATTTGACTTCTTTTCAAGGGGCTCAGACGAAAATGAGTGCTTCAGCAAAATCTTTAGGCTTGAGCATAGAACTGATCGAAGATAAAATATCAAGCGAGGCTTTTGATAATGCTGTAAGAAGTATTGTACAGAAAAACAAGTTGCGTTTTAGTGACCAGAATCAAAGAATTAGAAGCTTGCTCAGACGTGAGAAGTTTTCTGTTCGGGATAAGATGGTTGAAATAATTAATCGAGTTTTCACTAAAACTCGAATGTTTTTTAATGAATTATTCCCGACTGCCAGGACCTCGAAAGCCGAGAGAGTGAGTGGATTTTTGGCCATTTTAGAGCTAATTAGGCAAGACAAGTTGACTGTAAAACAATCCAATCCTTTCGCAGTGATGATGATTGAATTAGATTCTGATCTGAAACATGAAATGGAAAATGGCCAATTGATCACTGAAAACTCAAATAACGGTGAAGGGGAAGTCAATGAATAGTGATTCGAAAGCAATTGCGTTGATTGAAGCTCTTTTGTTTGCTTCTGGAGATCCATTAAGTTTACAAAGCCTGGTAGATATTACAGACTTGTCTGAGACTGAAGTTATTGATTTATGTAGCAGACTTAGTGACAAATATGAGAATTTACCAGAATCAGGTTTAATGGTGAGACAGATTGAAAATACATATTGTATAACTACTAAACCGGAGTTTAAAGAATATATGGCGAGACTTTTTCGTCCTGAACATTTGCCGGGTTTATCCAATGCAGCTTATGAAACTTTAGCGGCAATCGCTTACAATCAACCGGTAACCAAAGCACAAATTGAATTAATTAGAGGTGTAAATTCTGATGGTTTAGTGAACCGATTGGTTGAAAGAGGTTATGTCGAAGAAATTGGAACTCTGGATTTACCGGGCAAACCTGTGATTTTTTCCACGACCCGCAAATTTCTATTAGAATTTGGTCTTAAATCTACTGCAGATTTACCGAATGTGGATTTGTTAATGTATGATAATATTGAACGCTTGCAAGAGGAGTAATTTATGGATAGACATTTTTTAATTGCTATTGACGGACCTTCCGGTGCCGGGAAAAGTACTGTTGCACATGCCTTAGCTGAAGAATTTAACATTATGCATCTGGACACCGGTGCATTGTTTAGAGCACTGGCTTATGCTGCACTCGAAGCTGGACTTGATTCACAAGATCCGGACCAAAGTGCTGCTCTGCTTGATCAAGTTACTCTGGAAATAATTTTTAAGGATAAAAAACAAAAAGTACTTATCAATGGGAAAGATATAACATCAAAAATCAGAACAGAAGAAGTTTCTCTTGCGGCTTCAAATATTTCGGTTCATCCTACAGTCCGTAACTACATCCTTGAAAAGGAAAGGGAGTTAGCTGAAAAAGAATCATTTGTTTTAGATGGCAGAGACATCGGTACGGTCGTTCTTCCTAATGCCGACCTGAAAATATTTCTTCTTGCATCACCTGAAATCAGAGCACAAAGAAGGTTGTCAGATTTATTAAATGCCGGAATTTCAAATACTGATTATGATCAAGTCTTAGAAGATATTAAAAAAAGAGATGCCCAGGACAGTAATCGAGATACAGCACCGACTAAAAAAGCAGATGATGCAATTTTGATAGATTCCAGCGAATTGTCATTAGAAGAGACGATCTCAATGATCAAAGATATTGTGGCTAAAAAGCTGGAAACAGGAAATCTCAATGGCTAATATGTTTTTTGTATGAGGTTATTTTAAAAATATGCAACAGAAAAAGCAAAAAAATATTTATTATGCAGCGAATGCAAAATCCAAGCCTTTATTAACTCGTTTTATCACAAAATTTGTAGGTCTTATTGCACGAGTTCTGTATCGACCAAAATATCATAATCAGAAATACATACCGTTAGAGCAAAGCTATATGTTGCTTGGTAATCATCATTCGCTTTTGGATCCGGTTTTAATTCACTTGGGGATACCTGATTATGTGCACTGGGTAGCTAAAGAAGAATTGTTTAAAATTCCCGTGCTTTCGCGAATCTTGGAAAAATTGGAAATTATTCCGCTTCATCGGGGTAGAGTAGACCTGTCAGCAATGCGCCGCATCATTAAATGTTTACAAGAAGAAAAGATCATCGGCATCTTTCCTCAGGGAGGTCGTGTTGATTGGGAAAATTATCAATCTATTATGCCTCAAGCCGGAGTCGCTTCGATAGTTAACAGGTATCAAGCTGTAATAGTACCTTTCTATTGCCAAACACCGTATAAAATATTTCGTAAAAATCACGTATATTTCGGAGCACCATATTGTTTGAATCCAAGTCTTAATTTTAAAGATAAGAAAGCAATGAATCAGGAGATGGCAATTGAATTATTGCGTCAAAGCTATTCTATTGCAGATGTTTCTTATCAAATTCAAGATAATTCTCGAGTTTTAGAGCTTAATAACTCTTAATAGTTCTTCAAACTTCAATTTTGAGTAAAATATTGCAAAACTGTATTACTTTGGTACAATGGTAGTTACGAGAATTTTTGGGAGGTTATCCACTTAATGACAGAGCAGTATGGGTTAGAAAATAACCAACAGGAAGAAAAAGAAATTCAAGCAACTGAAGCAGAAGCAAAAGAGATTGAATCTGAAGCTAGCGATCAACTTGAGCAAGAGGTAGAAGAGGGTACTCAAGCTGTTGAATCAGAGCAGACCGATGAAACTTCTGAAGTTGAAATTGAATCGGAAGAGAATTCGGTAGATTCTGAAGCAGTAGCTATCAGCGAAGATCAAGAGGAGTCAGCAGAAATTTCTGAGCCGCTTACAATTGAAGAGGTTGAAGCTGCAGATTTAGCAAAAATGGAAGCTGAAGAAAAAGAATTACCCCTTAAAGAGGATGGAGATATCGATTTTGAAGATTTTATCGATAATATTCCTGAATTAAAAAGAGGTACAACAGTTACAGGTACTATTACCAGTTATGATGACGAATTTGTTTATGTCGATGTCGGTGATAAATCTGAAGGTAAAGTGAAAATTCATGAATTCAGAGGAGATCCTGATTTTGATTTGGATCAAGCATGCGAAGAACGTCAAGCTGTTGAAGTTTATGTTCGAAGAATTCGGATGACTGATTCAGGTAAAGAAATTGAGTTGTCAAAAGCCCAAGTTGATTTTAATAAACATAAAGATATAGTAGAACAGGCTTTTAAAGATAAAACTCCTTTAAAAGTTAAAGTAACAAACATTGTTCGTGACGGTGTTATTGCATCTTTTGGCAGTGTTGATATGTATATTCATAGAACACAGTTAGAGTTACAAATTGTCGAAGATCTTAATTCCTACTTAAATCAAGAACTGGATGTTTTGGTTACTCAATATGATGATTTAAGAAGAAGATTGCGCGTTTCCGCTTCAAGAAGATCCTTATTGCAACATGAACGTCGTGAAAAAGCCAAACACTTCTGGGATACAATCGAAGTTGGCAAGGAATACGAAGGTGTTGTACGCAACTTAACCGATTTTGGTGCATTTGTTGATATTGGTGGTGTTGACGGTTTAGTACATATCAGTGAATTGTCATGGGAACGTATTGATAAACCATCTGATGTCGTTTCTGTAGGTGATCATATCTTGGTTCGTGTTCTTGATTTTGATCAAGATAGGAATCGTGTATCTTTAGGTTTCAAACGTCCAGAAAACGATCCATATCGTGACTTGGAAAATCGTTTTCCAATTGGCTCAATTGTCCGCGGAGTAGTTGTCAGAATGTTCCCGTTTGGCGCTTTTGTAGAAATTGCTCCGGGTGTAGATGCATTATGTCATATTTCACAAATTTCTGATTATCGTTTGAATAGACCTGAAGATGTATTGCAAGAAGGAATGGAGATTGATGCAAGAGTATTAGATGTGAACAATGAAGAACGTAAAATCTCAATCAGCATCAGAGAAGTTGAACCGATCAATCCTGAAAATATTGAGGATTTACAGGAACAGGCTCCTCCTAGACGCAGACGTCGCCCAAGAAGAGAAAATGATAGGCCAAGACAACAAACCGATGATAGTCAGTCCGATTCTACTACCGCCTATTCAGATGTTCCGACCGGAGGCTCTACACTTTCATCTCTAGCAGCTATTACATATACTGATTCTGATCTTGAAGATGAAGACGATGTTTCTGAAGAGACTCTTAACTCTGAAGATTCAGTTGAAGAAGTTGTTGTAGAAGAGTCTGTCGAACAAACTGAGGATGCAGAAGAAACTGTTGAAGACGGTAATGAATAATTATTGAATGAAATATTTTTGTTCGAATAAAATTTTCTATAATATTTAGAAATGTCCGGAGTTCATTTATGAACTCCGGTTTTTATTATATAAATTAACATGTGAGGTTTAGTATGCTAACAAGTACCTTATTTAAATTTGCCGATAAGTTTGATTGGCAAATAACAGCTGATCAGGATTTCATTTTTGGTGAACAAAAAGGATATTTGTATTCACTGATGTCCGGAAATAATTTTACTGCAATATTCACCCCGGTTTCTGCCCTTAAGGTGGAGGATACTGACAAGTTATTTGATTGGTTGGAAGCAAATGAAAATAAATATAATTTTTTCAATTATCAGATTACGGATAATTTTCTTTGTCTGAGATTAAAAGAAAGTTTATTTCACAGATCAGTTGATTCTTTAATGGAAACGATCGAAGATATTTCCAATCTATTTGAACAGCTTGATTTGACCAGCGAAGTTTGTGTTGTTTGCGGAGAATCGGCAACTGAAGTAGATCAAGGTTTATATCTTGATTTGTTTTGTTATTTACACCAAGACTGTGAGTATAAGCAGGGTATAGATGTTGCCGCTGAATATGAAAAAGTTTTAGCTGCGGAAGTGTCGGCTTATGCAAATGATAATGCTGTGGATCAAGATAGAATAAAAGAACTTGCCGCTAAAATGGACGATTATAAAACAGATTTTCTAAAAGATCTTGAAGAAATTTTGGCAGTACCTAGTGTTAATGGGATACCAACTGAGACAGCACCTTATGGAGAATCAACAGCCGAAGCTTTAGCGGTGTTTTTAGATCAGGCTGAAAAATTAGGCTTCACTACAAAAAATCTTGATAATCATGCAGGTTATGCTGAATTTGGCTCCGGTGATAAAATGATCGGTATTTTAGTACATTTGGATGTTGTTCCTGCCGATGAGGGCTGGGATCATTCACCTTTTGAGGGCAGATTAATAGATGGCAAGCTTTATGCTAGAGGAGTTGCTGACAATAAAGGCCCGGCGATAGCTTCCTTATATGCAATGAAGGCTTTATTAGATGAAGGTTATCAACCTCCTTGTAGGATAAGACTGATCATCGGTTTGAATGAAGAGAGTGGTTTTGGTTGTATGAAACATTACAATCAAGTTGAAGAGACTCCTGTCTCCGGCTTTGTACCTGATGCAACTTTTCCTGCGGTTTATGCTGAAAAAGGTATTCTGCAAATTAACTATCATTTAAAACGAGAATTACCTGATACTGAGATAAAGTTATTGGGAATGCAAGGTGGCGAAGCGGCAAATATGGTACCTCAATCTTGTAGGTATGTTTTGCAAATTGATTCTCAGAACAAAATCGAGAAAGAAATTTCCGGTAAGGCAAGTCATGCCAGCAGACCTGAGTTAGGTGACAATGCAATTGTAAAAGCTATAAAGTCAATTCTTGAAGATTATCCTATGTGGCAAGATCCATTAGCAGGATTAATCAGAACTTATTTTAATGATTATATTAATGGACAAGATTTTGAGCTTGCTTGCACTGATCACAGTGGTGCATTAACTTTGAATTTAGGAGTTATTGATCTGACTGAGTCTGATATCAATTTAGTTATAGATATCAGATATCCGGTAACAGAATCTGGTGAAAAAATTGTTGCTAAACTGGATGCCAAAATGGCAGAATTCGGATTTGCAAGAACTGATTTTACTGATTCAGTACCATTAAATTTAGGTAAAGATTCTAAGCTGGTTACAACGGTAATGGATGTCTACAATAGAGCGATGAATAGTTCTGAAGAGGCTGTAGCTATGGGCGGAGGTACCTATGCCAGAGCGATTCCTAATGTCTTAGCTTTCGGAGCTGTGTTTCCGGGAACACCGGATGTTATGCATCAAGTAGATGAACATGTTGAATTGGATCATTTGTATGCAGCTTCCTATATATATAGAGAAACAATAAAAGCACTTGCCGAAAACGAAAGATAATGCTACTATTGCTGAGGCAATACACACGCAGGACTAACCCTGTTGCTAAATCAATGATTTGGTGAACTTGTTCTGCGGAGGGAAAAACAGGAGGAATTTTTGTATGGCTATTATTTCTATGAAACATCTGCTTGAAGGCGGTGTTCATTTTGGACATCAGACTCGTAGATGGAATCCTAAGATGGCAGAATACATCTTTACAGAACGTAACGGTATTTACATCATTGATCTACAACAAACCGTAACTAAGATTGAAAAAGCATATATGTTTGTACGTGATACGGTAATGAGTGGGGGTCATATTCTTTTTGTAGGTACTAAAACTCAAGCACAAGAGTCAATTAAAGAAGAAGCTGAACGTTGCGGTATGTATTACGTTAACAATCGCTGGTTAGGCGGCACTTTAACTAATTATGTGACAATTAAGAAAAGTATCAGAAGATTAAAAGAACTTGAAGAAATGCAATATAATGGTATGTTCGACGTTCTACCCAAAAAAGAGGTTTCTCAGCTGAATCTCGAAATGGATAAACTCGAAAGAAATCTGGGTGGTATTAAAGATATGCCGGGATTACCTAATGCTATTTTTGTTATTGATCCTAACAAAGAACAAATTGCAGTTCATGAAGCAAATCGTCTTAATATTCCGGTCATCGCCATTGTGGATACAAATTGCGATCCTGATCCGGTTGATTTTGTTATTCCGGGTAATGATGATGCAATCAGAGCTATCCGTTTAATCACTGCAACGATGGCAAATGCTGTTATTGAGGGCAATCAGGGTGAACAAATGTCTGATGTCCCGGAAGAATTGCTGGATCCTACAACCGAAACAGATCAAGTTGAAACAGAAGTTTCTGATGCAGTAGATAATGAAGATGCTGAAACAGTTGAAGCAGAAGTTACTGAAGATTAATTAATTAGACATTTTATAATAAAGGAGGCAGTTTAATGGCAAAAATTACTGCAGCTATGGTAAAAGAATTACGTGAATTAACCGGTGCAGGCATGATGGATTGTAAAAATGCACTTGCGGCATCTGATGGTGATCAACAAAAAGCAATCGCTTGGCTGAGAGAAAAAGGTATGGCCGGTGCTGATAAAAGATCCGGTAAAGTGGCAGCTGAAGGAGTTGTTGATTCTTATATTCACGGTGATGGCAGAATCGGTGTATTGATTGAAGTTAATATCGAAACAGATTTTGCAGCTAAAAATGAAGAATTTAGACAAATGGTTAAAGATATTGCTATGCAAGTAGCATCAATGAATCCTGCATATCTGAGCCGTGAAGATATACCGGAAGATGTTTTGGAAAATGAGAGAGAGATTGCTCGTAATCAAGCTCTTAATGAAGGAAAGCCGGAACATATTGTAGATAAGATTGTTGAAGGACGTCTAGAAAAATTCTATGAAAACAGTTGTTTATTAGATCAACCGTTTATCAAAGATGAAGATAAAACCGTCAACACTCTGGTAAAAGAGTTAATTGCCAAGATCGGTGAAAATATTCAAGTTCGTCGTTTTACAAGATATGAATTAGGCGAAGGAATCGAAAAAGTCGAAGAAGATTTCGCTGAAGAAGTTGCTAAGCAAATGCAACAATAATTAATATTTAAGAGGTGTGCACAAAGCACACCTTTTTTTTAGAAAAAATAAGGAGTCCACATGAAATATAACAGAGTAATGTTGAAGCTAAGTGGTGAGTCTTTAGCAGGACAATCTCG
Source organism: Clostridiaceae bacterium (assembly GCA_012522435.1). Classification (GTDB taxonomy): domain Bacteria; phylum Bacillota; class Clostridia; order Saccharofermentanales; family DTU023; genus UBA5436. The sequence continues at coordinate 17,819 of JAAYKK010000003.1, forward strand.
TACAGGTATTGATGATGCTAAAGTACAACAAACAGCAAAAATGATTGCTGATATTCATGCCTTGGGAATTGAATTGTCCGTGGTGATAGGTGGCGGCAACTTTTGGCGTGGACGGACCAATCCTCATATGGATAGAGTTACAGCTGACCAAATAGGCATGTTAGCGACCACGATGAATGCGATGACAGTAGCCGATGCTGTGAGCAAATTAAAAGTAGACTGTAGAGTGTTAAATGCGATCAGCATGCCGACAATCAGTGAACCTTATATTCAAAAAAAAGCTATACGATATTTGGAAAACAATACCGTATTGTTTTTTGCCGGGGGGACCGGCAGCCCTTTCTTTTCTACCGATTCAGGTGCTGCTTTGAGAGCTGCAGAGATTTCTGCCGATGTTGTGTTAAAGGCAACGCAAGTAGACGGAGTATATGATAAGGATCCCAATAAATATGCCGATGCTAAACGCTATTCCGAAATAAGTTTAAGTGAAGTAATGGCTAAAGGACTAAATGTGGTTGATTCCACTGCTGCCGCTCTTTGCCGGGACAATAATATTCCTTTAATAGTATTTAGTATTGAAGATTCCAATAATGTTATTCGTATTTTAAAAGGTGAAAATATCGGTACAATTGTTAATCCCCAAGATTAGGTTGAATCATTCTTTGCTAATTATGTATAATGTAAGCATCAAATAACGGAGGATTTTTTATGACCGAAATTACTGTTAATCAACAATCCTTAAAACCTTATGAAGACAAAATGAAAGTCGCTCTCAGGGTTCTAGATGAAGATTTCAATACAATTAGAGCAGGCAGAGCAAATCCGCGTGTTTTAGATAAGATAACCGTCGATTATTATGGAGTAGAGTCTCCGCTCAACCAAGTTGCCAATATACAGGTACCTGAAGCAAGGATGATTACAATTCAACCTTGGGAAACAAATATGTTAAAAGAGATTGAACGAGCAATCAACATGTCTGATCTAGGTATTAATCCGCAAAGTGACGGAAAATTAATTCGATTAGTGTTTCCTCAATTAACTGAAGAGCGTCGTAAAGAATTAGCTCGTGAAGTCAGCCAATTAGGAGAACAATCAAAAGTTTCAATCAGAAATGTGAGAAGAGAAGGTATTGATACCTACCGCACTCATGAGAAAGACAATAAAATCAGTGAGGATCAACTATATAAATTCGAACAGAAAATGCAAGATCTGACTGATAAATATACAGCTGAGATTGATAAAGCGGTTGAAAATAAAGAAAAAGAATTAATGGAAATCTAATTCAAAAAGGCAATATACTGTTTTCACAAGCCGGTTTTGCCGGCTTATTTTTTTAACGCTTAGCGGACAAGGTGCAGTTTATGAAAAATCAAGGACTGATAATTCCCGAACATCTGGCCATAATTATGGATGGCAACGGACGTTGGGCTAAGAAACGTCTATTACCGCGCAAAGTTGGACATCGATACGGTGCGGAAAAATTAAGACAAGTCGTGCGTTGGTCTGCTGATTATGGAATTAAATATTTATCTGTTTATGCTTTTTCTGCAGAAAACTGGGCAAGATCAGCCGATGAAGTTAATGCTTTGATGAACTTGATTGTCGAATTTTTCGGAAAATATGAAGATGAATTGCGCGAAGAAGGCGTGAGACTTAGATTCACTGGTGAATTGTCCGACTTACCTGAAAAATCATTACAAGTGGTTAAGCAGGCTGAGCTTGATTCAAAAGACAGAGATCGAATTATGCTCAATATTGCATTAAGCTATGGCGGTAGACAAGAGATTGTCAGAGCATCTAGATTGTTCGGTCAAGACTTGCTTGAAAATCAGATTGCAATCGATGAATTAACTTTAGAGAACTTTAGAAATTATTTGTTTACTCCGGATATACCGGATCCGGATTTGTTAATCAGACCGGGCGGTGAAGTAAGAATTTCTAATTTTTTATTATGGCAATTGTCATATACTGAGTTATATTTTAGCGATGTCTTATGGCCGGATTATTCGGAAGATGATTTATACCAGGCATTAGTAGAATATTCAAAACGAGAACGACGTTACGGGAAGGTGAATAAATGAAGACCAGGGTTACTACAGCAATTATTTTCGGTATTATTATTGGATTTTTCATTATTCCCGGTTTTTGGTCAGTCCATTTTATTGTACCTTTGTTGCTACTTATCGCAATACTTGCCCCTGGTGAATTTGTCAATGCCTTAAAGAAGAGAAACATCGAACTCAATAAATTTAACTTATTGCTTTTTTATTTATCTTTTTTAAGTGGTCTAATTTATCTTATCTCTCAAAAGTATCAAATAAGATCAGCAAACCGTCTCTTAAGACAACCCGGTTTAGCACTTACAACTGAAATAAATCAGGAATTGACTGTGAGGCTACTAGTTCTTTATGGTATTTGTATAATAATTCTCGGATTATTCAGTTTATTTATTCCGTTGTTAAGAGATGGTCCTTCAGGTTTAAAAATCGGCATATATAATATTGCTGCCGGTTTATATATTTCTTTTCCTTTATTTTGTGGATTTATGTTGCTCTACACAATTCCGATCGGTTGGTTTTTGTTTGTCTTAGCCATCACAACGCCATGGATTTGTGATTCAGCTGCTCTTTATTGTGGTATGCTCTGGGGTAAGAAAAAGTTGGCACCTAAAATAAGCCCTAACAAAACTATGGCGGGATTTTATGGTGGAATTATCGGTACGGTCATATTTTATGTTTTGTTGTATATCTTTCTCGTACCGAATCTATTCAAAGTAAATACTTCTGTAGGTGGAACATTTATTATTGCTGCGCTTGCTATAATAATTTCCATTCTAACCCAACTCGGAGATCTGCTTGCTTCATCAATCAAACGTACTTGTAATCTAAAAGATTTTTCTAATTTAATGCCGGGACATGGTGGCATAATGGATCGTTTTGATAGCACATTTTTCACTTTTACTGCTATTTTGACAATTGCTTTACTTGTTTATATTTTTTAGTATTTAGACATGGATTTTATAGAAAAACAAAAAATAATAATCTTAGGTTCAACCGGTTCTATCGGCAAACAGACTCTTAATGTCTGTAGACGTTTGAATTTTGAAATTGAAGCTTTAACTTGTTCCGGAAATATCGAACTGCTATTGGAGCAGATAAAAGAATTTAAGCCTAAAAAGGTGGGAGTAGCAGATCAAGAAGCAGCTACAAGACTTTCAGAGCTTTTAGAAGAACTTGATGGACCTGTACCGGAAGTACTTGGGGGTGAACAGGGAATTGTCGAAATTGCCAAGCTCAAGTGTGATAAATTGGTCGTTGCTATTATTGGATTTTCTGCATTGCAACCCTTAATTGCGGCAATAAAAGAAAAAAGAACCATTGCTCTAGCTAATAAAGAAACAATTGTCTCTACAGGTAAGTATGTACTTAATTTAGCTAAACAATATGGTGCAAAAATATATCCTATAGATAGTGAACCCTCGGCAATCTGGCAATGTCTGGCAGGTCAAACCGATCGTCCGAGCAAGGTATGGTTAACAGCTTCAGGTGGACCATTTCTGAACTATACACGAGATCAATTTGCCACGATTACTATTGCAGATGCACTGGCACATCCTGTCTGGTCGATGGGAAATAAAATCACAATTGATTCATCAACTATGCTGAACAAAGGACTTGAGTTAATTGAAATTTGTAGGCTATTCGATTTATCAGGAGATCAGGTTGAGGTTTTAGTTCATCCACAAAGTATCATTCATTCCATGGTTGGTTTTGTTGACGGATCAGTTATTGCTCAAATGGGGTTGCCTGATATGGAGCTTCCGATCCAATATGCTTTAACTTATGGAACCAGAAGAGCTATGCCGGATAAACCTAAGCTTAATTTAGCTGAACTCGGTAAATTAACTTTTCAAGCCCCGGATTTTGAAAAATTTCCCGGCCTACGGTTGGCTTATGAAGCTCAAGCAGAAGATGGAGCTATGCCGGCGGTACTAAATGCTGCCAATGAAATAGCAGTTGATGCTTTTGTTAACAATCAAATATCATATCTGAATATAGTCGAAATTGTTGAAAATACAATGAAGCAATTTCGTTCTCATGATTTGTTGAAAAAAGAAGATATAACGAATATTTTGAAAGCGGATCAATGGGCTAGGGTCTATGCCGAGAAATTAATAGAGCAGGTAGTTTAATGACAATTTTAGGTGTTTTTGTAGGTTTAATCATTATCGGATTAATGATGTTGGTTCATGAAGCCGGTCATTTTTTAGCAGGTAAACTATTAAACTTTAAAATAATTGAATTTTCTATTTTTATGGGGCCACGCCTATTCTCAACCGAGAAAGATGGTATTAAATATAGTTTTAAATTATTACCAATCGGAGCCTCAGTTCAATTTGCAGGTGAATACCCCGAAAGTTCAGATATCGATCAAACGATAGATGCTGATGATCCGGGATTGTTTTTTAACAGACCGCGTTGGGCGAGAGCAATTGTGGTTGCTATGGGTCCTATTGCTAACTTTTTTACCGCATTCCTGGCTTCAATCATTCTGTTTACTGCATTTGGTGTTGCTATTCCTATAGCTGATCAACCTCCGGGAAATTCTCTGGCTTATGAACAAGGACTTGAAGCAGGTGATAAAATCCTTAGATTAAACGGAAATAGAATCCGCACTTCAGCAGATTATTCTATGGTCAGAACGCTTATTGAACCTGATCAGGACTTGATTTTAGAAATTCAAAAACCATCGGGTGAAATAAAAGAATTAATCTTAAAACCCGGAAATCGAGAGAATTATCGTTTGGGTATTGTTCAAAGTATAACCGGAGATCAAAAGAATATGGTTCTAAGCGTTGATCCTGAATCAAATCAAGGAAATCCTGTTTTGCATGAAGGGGACATTTTGCTTGCCGTGAATGATATTCCTTTTTCTGATCCTCAATCGGCATTTGAAATTGCACAATCATCAGGTGAACAAGTAAAAGTAAGGGTAATCCGTACCGGACAAGAACTTGAATTGGATGTAAAGACTACACTTTATAATGATCCGATTCCGGACGGTATTTTTTTTACTGAGTCAAGAGCTGCAGGCGATATAGTTTATCAGGCTCTGCAATATCCGTGGTCGATCGTTAAATCAACCGTAAAAGGAATCAGCATGATTTTTGGCGGGCAAATGAAGTTTTCGGAAAGTGTTACCGGACCTGTAGGTTTGGTAAAAATGTTTAGCGATGTAGTTTCAGAAAATGCGAAAACTGCTAACTTGGCTCTTGCTATCTACCAGCTATTGTTTTATTTTATTCTAATCTCAGTTGCGATAGGTTTTACCAATTTGCTGCCTATTCCTCCTTTAGATGGACATCATCTACTGATCTTGGCAATTGAAGGTATTAGACGCAAGGACTTGCCGGATAGGTTTAAACATGTAATAGCGGCCGTAGGAATGATCTTAATTTTGACTTTGGCAGCAATTGTGATTTATTTGGATATTCGTAGAATTTTCTAAGACAGATAAAAGGATATAAATGAATTTTCAAAGGAAAAAAACAAAAAAATTATGGTTAAATAATGTTCCGGTTGGAGGGAATGCTCCGATTGTAGTGCAATCAATGAATAATACTGACACACGAGATGTAGAAGCCACCTTAGCTCAAATTCATGATTTGGCTGACGTCGGTTGTGAGGTTACCCGCGTTGCGGTACCGGATCAAGTTGCGGCAAATGCTTTAGCAGAAATTGTTCGTCAGTCGCCAATTCCGGTCATTGCTGATATCCATTTTCAAGCAAAACTCGCTTTATTGGCACTTGAAAATAATGTAGCGGGTTTGAGAATTAATCCGGGAAATATAGGTTCAGAAGAAGGTGTACGTAAGATTGCACAATTAGCACTAGAAAAAAACATACCGATCAGAGTAGGTGTTAACTCAGGTTCCTTAGATCCTGAAATAAGGGATAAAATGGGAGGGATCAATTCTGATTCGATGGTTGCTTCTGTCTTAAAATTCTGCCGTATGTTGGAAAAATATGACTTTAATGATATTTGTGTTTCAATTAAAGCCTCGGATGCAAAATTAACTATTGACAGCTATCGTAAGTTAGCTCAAGAAGTTGATTATCCTTTGCATCTGGGTGTAACTGAAGCCGGAACACCTAAAGAGGGTATTGTGCGATCTGCTGTCGGAATTGGGACTCTTTTGGCAGAAGGTATAGGCGATACGATCCGAGTATCTTTAACTGCGGATCCTCTTTTGGAAGTTGAAACCGCCTATTCAATTCTTAAATCGCTTGGCCTGAGATCAAAAGGACCTTTACTAATAGCATGTCCGACTTGTGGTCGTACTGAAGTTAACTTGCAAAGACTGGCAGAACAAGTTGAAGTACTCTTGGCTGACATTGTTGAGCCGATCAAAGTAGCTGTTATGGGTTGTCCGGTTAACGGTCCCGGAGAAGCCAAAGAAGCTGATTGTGGCATTGCAGGTGGTAAAGATCTATATTTGATTTTCCGCAATGGTAGAATAATTGAGAAAGTTGATCAGGAACATGCTCTGCAGGCTTTGATGAAGGAAGTTGAATTAGCACGTCAAAGATATCTCAAAGATCTGAAAAAATAGTTGTTATTACTATTCTTAAGAAAGGTTAATTTTTTGAAAAAAAGTTTAGCTGAAGTCTTTTCATATTTAAAAATAGATTTTTCTAATGAAGATCAAGAAGAATTTATTAATCAGTCATTGGAAGAAATAAACAAAACTGAATTATTCGAAATGCTACAACAAATATTTGTTAACAATATGACTTGTAGTAATGATGGAAATTTTTGTTTTACAATGGCAGTACCTAAAATTTTATCTGCTCAGCAAATTTTATTCTTAGAAGAAAAATTTGAAAAACATTTTGCAATTCCTTCAGTAGTAATAAAACAGAAGGTTACTGAGAAACTTTCAGCTGAACAAAAAGTATCATATCTGAAAACGATTAGCCCTTGGATTAAAAAGCATGCTTCAAATGCAAGCAGTATCGAAAGCAAACTGTTTGCTCAGGGCAAGTTGGAGCTAAGAAATGAAGCATTTGCTTGGCAAATTGAGCCGACACATTACGATATTGTAAATAATCAAGAAACCAATTGGTTGCTTGATTTCTGGTATATATATGGAACCTTTCCATACGAAATAATTCTTGAATCTTCTACCATGGAAAATTCATTACTGGAAAAAATAGAAACAACAGAACAGCTTTTTACAGAAGCAAATCTCGAAGCTACAGAATTATTTAACAATGAGCAAGAAAAGCTCAATAAAATCAAACAAACTGAAAAACGAAAAGCGAAGTCCAATAATCAAAGGTCAAACTTTAGACAGAAGCACCGTAAATCTGAAAAAATATTGTGGGGTAGAACAGGACCACCGATTCCTTTACAAAAGATTTCTGAGATTGATAATGAAACTGACCGGGCAATGTTTGAAGGTCAAGTTTTTATGTTTGACACAAGGATTACTAGAAATGGGCGTTTATTAGTAAAATTTGCAATTACCGATTTTACAACATCAATTTCTTGTACTATTTTCAGTGATCCGGCTGAAGAAGATTTTTTCACAGAGATCATTAAAGATCAATATTTGAGAGTTACAGCTGATGTTTATTATGATGATCGTTACGCAAAGGATTTTGTAGGTAGAGTAACTTGTCTTGAACAAACAGAAAAACCGGCGGCACGACAAGATAATTGTCCGAAAAAAAGAGTTGAACTCCATATCCACTCAAAGATGTCAGCCAAAGACGGCACAATTAATCCGAAAGATATTGTTCGAACTGCAGCTGAATTTGGGCATAAAGCAGTAGCTATAACAGATCATGGGGTGATGCAGGGTTTTCCTGAAGTATGTGATATGGCGGATCAGCTCAATGCCAAGGGCAAGCCGATCAAAGTTATTTACGGTGTTGAAGGATATCTTTTAGATGACGGAACGGATTTTATTGCTTATCAAGTAGAGCAGGCAGATCTAGCGTCAGGCTTTATTATTTTTAACCTTGAAACAACAGGAACTGATCCTAAAAATAATTATATTAAGCAAATATCAGCATTAAAATTTGAACCCGATAAACAAGAGAAATCTACAAATGAATTAAAAGATCTGCCTGAAACAAGTTTTCTTTCAGATGCCTTCTTTTCTCGAATCGTCAAATCTTCATCTGAGTCTGAAATTGACACTTTAAATGATTTCTCAGATTTTATCGGTGATTTACCGCTAGTTGCTGTAGATGCACTAAATCAACTCAATTTCTTGCGTTATGGGGGCTTTAGAGTAGAAGGTACGAAACCTCGAGTAAAATTCAATCCCCCTTTGATTGATCTGGGCAAATTAGCCGAGACTTTACCTATAGAAACTGAAGATCCTGATTTTTCGCTGCTTAAAAAGATTTATCAGATCGAAAAAACAGAACATCTAAACCAAGCTGAGTTAGAATTGTTAGGTCAAATTTTTCTCAAACTGATAGAACGAAGTGAATCTGATAGCTTGCAGGATCTTAATCGATTAGTCGGTTGGGAATCTTTTGAAGAATTGAAACAAAAACGTAAGCCAACCAATCATATTGTTTTATTAGCAGAGGATTCATTAGGACTTTATAATTTGTATCGGATGATTTCTGATGCACATCTAAACTATTTCTATTATAATCCTCGGATTCCACGTTCGGTTCTGGATTATTATGGAGTGGGTGTTCTGAAAGGAATGGCTTGTGTTGATGGAGAAATATTTGAAGGTATCCTCGAATTGTTTAAACAATTTAAGGGTGATTATGAACAAATAAAAACTAATCTAAAAAGCAGTGAATTAATAGAACTAGCAGGAAAATATGATTATTTAGAAATCCAGCCTCTGACGAATAATAAATTCTTATTGCGCAAGTCTGAATCTTATGTTCAATCTGAGGAAGATTTGAAAAACTTGAATCGTTTGGTGCTTGAATTAGGTAAACTTACCGGAAAACTCGTTTGTGCAACCTGTGATGCTCATTTTTTAAATCCGGAAGATGATATTTTCAGAAAAATTCTGATGTCTAATATGAATTTTGAAGATATGGAAGAAATGGCCGACTTGTATTTTAGAACTACAGATGAAATGCTGTCAGAGTTTTCATATTTAGGCAAAGAAGTTGCAGAGCAAGTAGTCATTACTAATACTAATCTGATTGCGGATCAAGTTTCTCCGGAGATCCGACCATTTCCTAAAGGTTCTTTTCCTCCCTTAATCAAATCTGCGGATCGCGAGATTAGGGAATTAACCATGCATCAAGCAGAAAAAATTTACGGTAAAGATGGAAAATTGCCCCAAATAGTCGAAGAAAGAATAAATCGGGAACTGACCTCAATTATCGATAACGGTTTTGCTGTAATGTATTACATCTCACATTGCGTAGTAAAAAAATCAAATGAAGACGGATATGTTGTTGGATCCAGAGGTTCAGTCGGCTCATCATTAGTTGCTACACTCTGTGGTATCACAGAAGTAAATCCTTTACAACCACATTATGTTTGTCCTGCCTGCAATTTTTCGGAATTTGACGCAAGTGGTGATTATGGTTCAGGTTATGATTTACCGGCCAAAACTTGTCCGGATTGTGGTACTGATCTAGTTAGAGAAGGTCATGATATACCTTTCGAAACATTTTTGGGTTTTGCAGGAGATAAACAGCCGGACATTGATTTGAATTTTTCAGGTTTCTATCAAGCTACTGCACATAGATTCATTGAAGAAATGTTTGGAGCAAAACAAACTTTCAGAGCCGGTACTATCAGTAGTTATGCAGAGAAAAACTCTGCCGGTATGGTTTTGAATTATCATGAAGAGAATGAGCTCCCGGTAAGTTCAACCGAAGTTACGCGATTAGCTCAAGGACTATTAGGCGTAAAAGCTACAACAGGACAACATCCGGGCGGTATTGTAGTAGTGCCGAAAGAACGAGATATTTTTGATTTTACCCCGATCCAATATCCTGCCAATAAAAAGGATTCAGGTGTCATTACAACCCATTTTGACTTCCACTCATTAGACGAAACCATTCTTAAGTTAGATATACTTGGCCATGATGATCCATCTATGTTAAAAGTACTGGGTGACAATACGGGAGTAGATGTTAGCCAAATACCTATTACTGATGAAAAAGTAATGTCCTTATTCAACAGCACTGAAGCATTAGGTATTCCCGACCGAGAATCAACCATAAAATGCGCAACTATCGGTTTACCTGAATTGGGTACAATGTTAGTGCGCAATATGATAGCTGAGACGAAACCTACAGGATTTCATGACTTAGTTCAAATATCCGGCTTATCGCATGGAACTGATGTTTGGACCGGGAATGCTCAAGAGCTGATTCGTAATGGAACTTGCACCATTAATGAAGTAATTGGTTGCCGAGATAATATTATGACTTACCTGATCTACCGTGGTTTACCAAAAAAGAGTGCTTTTGATATTATGGAAAGCGTACGCAGAGGTAGAGGTTTAAGCGCTGAACAAGAAAGCATGATGTATCAGCATGATGTTCCTGAGTGGTATGTTGAAAGCTGCAAGAAGATTAAATATATGTTCCCTAAGGCTCATGCTGTCGCTTATATTGTTTCGGCGTTAAGAATTGCTTGGTTTAAAGTTTATTATCCGGAACAGTATTATTGTGCCTTTTTCACGATTAGAGCGAATGAATTTGCCAGTGATGAATTAATTCTGCCACCTAATGAGATCAGAATTAGACGTGCAGAACAAAGAAGAAATTGGAATCAGTTAACAGATTCAGAAAGAAAACGTCATTTTTATCTTGAATTAGTTGAAGAAATGCAACAAAGAGGTATAGATTTTCTACCAATCGATATTAAAAAATCTAAAGCTTGTGAATTCTATTCACCGGGAAAAGGAAAAATCAGACCACCTTTCAATGCAATTCCCAATATCAGTGAAACATTGAGTAAACAAATTGTAAATGCCAGGGAACAAGGCGGAGATTTCAAAAACCGTGAAGAACTTGCTAGAAGAGCAGAACTGGGTCAAGCAGCAATTGAAGCTTTGGTCAAAGAGGGGGTTCTGGAAGGAATGGCAGAATCTGCACAAATTGATCTTTTTTCAATACTAGATATGTAAGGCATATTATTTACAAATTATTCTTTGAGATTTCTAGAAAGTAAAGGAGCTTTTTTGTCGGAAGTAATGATCAGTAAAAAATATTTAAAAGTATATTTACTTGATGCAACTCTGGAGTTTGATGCCGAGTATATTTACTTACCTTTGCCAAACGAAGAACACTATATCGGTCAATTGGTGGAAGTTCCTTTCGGTAGAGGTAATTCTTTGCGTCGGGCGATTATAACCGATCAAACAGACCATTCCGAATTTAAAAATGTTAAAGAAATAACTAAAATTATTATTAAAAGCCCAATCTACCTTTCTGATCAAATCAGCTTAGCTAAAGAAATGAAAAGAAGATATTTTTGTTCAGTAGGTCAGGCTTTAAAAACAATCAGTCCACCCACAGTTTTCGAAGTAGGTAAAAAAACTGCCAGAGCCTGTAAATTAATCGATCCACAAGAAGCAAAAGATCTTTTAGCAGGAGAGGGTTTTACGAGTTTGCAACAGCAACGTGTTGTGGAGATGTTACTTCAAGTTGATTCAGCCTTGGCTCAGGAAATCACTCAAGCTTGCCAAGTAAGTGATTCTGTCCTTAAAACTTTAGAAAGAAAGAATATTCTTGAAATTTTTACCGAAAAAGTTGAGCGAGAAGTTGAAAACAATCTAGTTTGGTCCGAGCCGGAAGTAGAACATTTAAATTTAGAACAGGAAAAAGCAATTCAAGGTATTTTGCAACTTGCAAAGCAGAAGCCTGTTTCATCAAACAAAAGTTCTTCAGATTCCGAACAAGAATATTTATTGAGGGAAAGTTTATTGTTTGGAATTACCGGAAGTGGTAAAACTGAAGTCTATTTAAGAATTGCTCAAGACATTATCAATCAGAGAAGGACAGTTATTATACTGGTGCCTGAAATATCTCTAACCCCCCTAATGATCAGCCGCTTTACAAATAAATTTGCCGATAAAATTGCTGTCTTACACAGTAGACTTACAGTTACCCAACGATTTGAACAATGGCAAAAAATATTAAACCAAGAAAAACAAATTGTTGTAGGAGCCAGATCGGCAATTTTTGCTCCTTTAAAAAACATAGGCCTGATTGTGATTGATGAAGAACAGGAAACCTCTTACAGATCTGAAACAACACCGCGTTACGTTGCCCATGATATAGCGAGGATTAGAGCGATTCAGCATGATTCACTACTCATCTTAGGATCAGCTACGCCCAGTGTTGAAACCTTTCATCGTACAGAAATTGGTAAATCCCGTTTATTTAAATTAACTCAAAGAGCCAAACAAGCTCCTCTGCCCAAAGTTCATTTTTGTGCAATGAATCAGGAACATGCAAGACCTGACTTTGATGGAGTGTTCAGTCGAAAACTACTGACAAATCTTCAAAACACTTTTGACAAAGGCGGTCAAGCAATGCTGTTTATTAATCGCAGAGGCTTTGCCGCCATCTTGCAATGTAATTCATGTGGTTATGTAGTAAAATGCCCTAATTGCGAAGTTGCAATGACGAGACATACTAATCAACATAACAGAAGAGCAAAGAGATTAATATGTCATTATTGCGGACTTATCAAACCTGTTATGACAACTTGTCCTGTCTGCCAATCTGAGCAAATGGATAGTTCCGGTTTAGGAACTCAAATGGTGGAAGATGCTTTTTACAAGCATTTTCCGGACTATAGAGCTTTACGTATGGATTTTGATACTACTGTCGGACTTAATGCTCATCAAGAAATTCTCACAGCTTTTGGAGAAGGCGAGGCTGATTGTCTAATCGGAACACAGATGATAGCAAAGGGACACGATTTTCCGAATGTCCAAACCGTTGGTATTCTGGCAGTTGATTCATTGCTGAATACCGGAACCTATAAATCAGAGGAAAGAGCGTTTCAATTACTTACCCAAGCAGCAGGCAGATCAGGACGTTCTGATATTCAAGGTAATGTTTTTTTGCAAGGTTATGGTTTAGATAACCATGTAATCAAGAGTGCTGCAGAACAGGATTATTTAAAATTTTATAAAGCTCAATTAGAATTTAGAAAAAGAGCAGAATTTCCACCTTTTGGACAAATAGGTATTATCATGATCCAAGGTTTAGTTGAGCGTACTGTTAGAAATGAAGCAACTAATCTTTTTATTTCTTTACAGAAAGCTATGCAAAATGATGTAGAATATTTTAAAGGTGTGACCCTTTATACTCCGGCTCCCGCACCTATTGCTCGCTTGAGAAAAAGATATCGTTACCGGTTAATTATCAAAAGCCCAAAGGTTCTCCAAATAGCTCAAATGTTTTATTTTATTTCAAGACGCAAAAAGCCGAGTGGAGTTGGAATCAGTCTGGATATTAACCCGGAGCACATGTTATAATCGGGAACGATAATTAGAAAGTAGATAATAATCATGGCATTAAGAAATATAGTTACTGTAGATACAGATCGGACCTCAGTTTTACGTAAGAAAACCAGAATTGTTGAAAAATTTGATGAAAGACTGAAAGAATTAGCTGCAGACATGATTGAGACAATGCATGAAGCTAACGGAGTAGGGTTGGCAGCTCCTCAAGTCGGTATTTTGCGAAGGATGTTTGTGATGAATGTTGATCCAGAAGAAGGAGATCTTGTAATCATCAATCCTGAAATAATTGATCCAGAAGGAGCTGATGTAGCTTATGAAGGATGTTTATCAGTACCGCAAATGTATGGACAAGTTAAAAGACCGACCAGACTTAAGTTAAAGTATCAGGATCTACAAGGTGAAGTTCAGGAAATTGAAGCAGAAGGATTAAAAGCCAGATGCATTTGCCATGAAACGGACCATATTAATGGAATTATGTTTACTGATAAAATAATTGGTGAATTAATTCATGAATCAAAATTAATCGAAGATGAAGCAAAACGTGATCCAAAAAGTTCTGAACAAGACTTAAAGCCGGATTCAGTTGAAATCATTGAAGAGAATTAGGATGCTACATTGAGAAAACAATCTAATATTGATAATAAACATAAGATAATTTTTATGGGGACACCTGATTTTGCTGTTCCTGCATTATCTGCATTATATGAAGCCGGATTTAATATAATCTTAGTAATCAGCCAACCGAATAAACCACAAGGTAGAAAACAGACTGTCAAACCGACTCCTGTGGCAAGTTTCGCTTTGCAGAAAAATTTGCCCCTGTTTCAGCCAACGTCGATCAATGATCCGGCAACAATTAATAAGTTGATTCAGTTAGAGCCTGATTTAATAATTACCGCAGCGTATGGACAAATTTTAACTAAAGCTGTATTAACAATACCCAAGTATGGCTGCCTTAATATTCATGCATCATTATTACCTTTATATCGTGGAGCAGCTCCAATCAATGCTGCAATTATTGATGGCCAAACTGAAACGGGTATTACTCTAATGCAAATGGATGAGGGTTGTGATACAGGAGACATCCTATTGCAAGAGAAAATTGAGATAGATGCTCAGGCAACAGCCGGTTCAATCTTCACCGAATTATCCGAGCTGGGCGGCGAAGCTATAGTTGATTTTTTACCTGATTTCTTCGCCGGAAGAATTAATCCGGTCTCTCAAGATGAAGAGTATGTAACATATGCTCCGAAAATGTCACGCCAAACAGGTAAAATTGATTGGAATAAATCCGCATCTGAAATAGATTGTTTAATCAGAGGCACTCAACCGTGGCCGGGTGCATATACGCATTATAATAATCAGCGTATGAAAATTTTTTCCGCTGAGCTTGTAAAACAAGAAAAGGTAGAAGGAAAGCCCGGTGAATTGTTGTCCTGTGACGGTGGATTAATAATACAATGTGGTTTAGATGCAATAAAATTAAAAGAGATACAGATGGCTTCGGGACGTCAGATGAGCACTGAAATATGTGCGCATAACTATCGACCGGGAGTTATTTTAGGAAAGGACGACTAACATATGGCATGGTATTGGATCTTAATCATTCCTGTAATGATTTTTAGTCTCATAGCACAGATTAGAGTGAGTAGCACATTTCGAAAATACAATCAGGTACCGGCAAGGAATGGTCTGACCGGAACTGATGCAGCGAGAACAATACTCGATATGAATAACTTGCAAAATGTAAGAATAGAAGGTGTAGCGGGAGAATTATCAGATCATTATGACCCAAGATCTAAAGTTTTACGTCTATCAGATTCAACTCGCAATAGTCCTTCAATTGCCGCCATCGGTGTAGCAGCTCATGAAGCAGGACATGCTATCCAAGATAGCGTGAATTATACACCGAATAAAATACGTGCAGCATTAGTACCTGTCGCTAATATTGGCTCGACAGCAGGTCCATATTTAGCAATCTTTGGGATTATTCTCAGTTATACCGCTCAATTCGGCTTAACTCTTGCTTATATTGGCTTGGGCTTATATTTCTTTGCTTTTTTGTTTTATCTAATTACTTTGCCGGTAGAGTTCAATGCCAGTAATAGAGCTATTAAAATATTGAATTCTAGTGGAATGTTGGCTCAAGATGAAATCAAAGGCGCAAAAAAAGTGTTAAGTGCTGCTGCTATGACTTATATTGCTTCAGCTATAACGGCATTATTATCATTATTGCGGTTGCTTGCCCTGGTTTCAGGTTCCAGACGTCGTAATTAGTAAAATAGTTGTCGAATTAAAATGAGTTCTTTTGATTATCCGAGATCGATCGCTGTTAAAGCATTGGATCAGATCTTAAATAATGACCAATTTTCTAATGATGTTTTAAATCAATTATTACCTGACCCTAAATTATCAATTCTCGATCGAAAATTTATTACGGCTTTAGTTTACGGTGTGTTGGATTATTTACCATTATTGGATGAGATGATTATCAAGGCCTCGGATAGACCTTTAACAGGGATTGATCCTTATATTTTAAATATTTTACGTTTAGGTGTTTGGCAAATCAAGTTCGCAGAAAAAATTCCTCAATCTGCAGCAGTAGATGAAAGTGTTAAATTGACATCTTATTTTAATAAAAGATCTGCTTCAGGTTTTGTAAATGCAGTTTTAAGACAGGTGATACGTAAACCGTTAAGATTAAAAAAGAAACAGCAATATCTCAAATACGGGATGTCTGCAGAAATATTCGGTTTATATAAAAAATGGTTTGGTGAGCGAGATGCTGTAGCAATAGCAGAGAGCTACTTATCTCAGGAGCAAAAAATCTCCGTGATTTACCTAGGTCCCAAGGAGGAAAAGGATAATTGGTTAGATGAACTGAATTCTTTAGGAATTGTTACAGAACCGGGAATTTTAGTTGAACAAGCAATTATCTTGCACAACTTAACAACGGACATCAAAAATTTGCCCGGCTATGACCAAGGATATTTTTATGTTCAAGATGAGTCGTCAATGCTTGTATCTGAAATAATGCAACTAAGTCCTAACGCTAAAGTTTTAGACGCTTGTGCCGGACTCGGTGGAAAATCTTTTAGTTTGCTAGCTAATAATCCTGATCTTGAAATAATCGCACTTGAACCAAATCGAGATCGTTTTAGAGGATTGAATGAGAACATAAGACGTTTGAAATTATCGCAAGTAAGAAGTTTGGCAATGGATTTGCAAAACTTTACTCTTGAGCAGCTTAAAACAGGCGATCAGTTTGAACAAATAATTTTGGATGTGCCCTGTAGCGGTCTTGGAGTCATAAAGCATAAGCCGGAAATCAAATTGAATTTAAGCTATGAACAAATAATAGAATATCCAAAAATACAGTTGGATTTGTTAGAGCACGCGGCAACCCTGGTTAAACCCGGTGGAAAATTGTTATATAGTACATGTACTATTAATCCGGCGGAAAATGAACTGCTAATTGAACAATTTTTAAATACTGACTACGGTAAAAAGTTTAAAGTTGCAGATCTTTTAGACTATATATCTAATTTGACTACTAAATATGGGGCAGAGTTAAGAAGTGGATTAAGTAAATATGGATTAACAATAAGGCCTGATTTAATCCCGGTTGACGGTTTTTTTATCAGCTATCTTACAAGAATTAGATAAATACTTGATTCTTAATTTTGCTTAGTTTATTTTATTAAAACTATGACAAACAATCAAAAATTAAAGAAAATATTTTATGATTTTGATCGAGCTGATTTTACTGAATTTGCCGCAAAATATAATTGGCAAAAGTTTAGGGTGAATCAATTGTTAGAGTGGCAGGAAAAATCTGTACAGTCTACTGCCGAGATGACTAATCTCTCAAAAGAAATGCGTCAGATTTTAGAACAAGAGATGTTTTGGCCTGCGTTAAAAATTATTAAAATTGAGCACTCTCATCTCGAACCGGTAAATAAATATTTGTTTGAATTGCAAGATGGAAACAGAATAGAAACCGTTTCAATGCATTATGATTACGGTCATTCCGTATGTCTGACAACTCAAGTCGGATGTAAGATGGGTTGTGATTTTTGTGCTTCTGCCAAATTAGGTTTTATACGCAATTTGTCTGCCGGTGAAATGCTGGCTCAAATCACCATGA
Organism: Clostridiaceae bacterium; assembly: GCA_012522435.1. Lineage (GTDB taxonomy): Bacteria > Bacillota > Clostridia > Saccharofermentanales > DTU023 > UBA5436. Next base: position 35,455 of record JAAYKK010000003.1, read on the forward strand.
TTTCCAGAGAAGAAAAATCTCGAGTCAGTCATGCAGTCTTAATGGGAATAGGGGAACCGTTAGATAATTACTTGGAAACCGTTAAATTTTTACGTAATTTAAGATCAGAAGACGGTTATTCTATGAGTATGAGAAATATTACAATTTCTACTTGTGGTTTAGTTCCTCAAATCAGAAAACTTGCCGAAGAAAATTTGCCTATAACGTTGGCTATATCATTACATGCTGCAGATCAAGCAGTTAGAGAAAAATTAATGCTGATTGCTAAACGCTATCCTGTGCAGGAAATTATTGAAGCAGCAGATTATTATTTTGCAAAAACGGGTAGAAGAGTTACTTATGAATATACTTTATTCGACAAAATCAATGATCAGAGAGAGCATGCTGAACAATTGGTCGAACTGTTGAAGGGTAAACCGGTTCACATTAATCTGATTTCGGCAAATGAAGTTCCGGGATCAATCTGGACCAGATCAAGCACGATAGCTATTCAAAATTTTCTCAAGATCTTGCAAAAGAATAAGTTAAATGCAACGGTTCGTTACTCGGCTGGTCAAGATATAACTGCTGCTTGTGGACAGTTAAGGCGGCAAACTTACTGAATCTTAAGCATTCTTAATAAACGTACTAAGCCGGTAATGCTTGCTACTCACTTTGCTTGATGATAAAATAAGAATTTGCAAATAAGTATAAATAGAGACTTTTTTATTTATTGTAATATTATGGAAGAGTTAGATATGTTAGAAAAGTTTAAAGTAGCCGCTTTGTCGGATATTGGTCTTGTACGTGCAGGAAATGAGGATAATTTCGGGGTTGTCACATTTGACGATGATTTCCCTCTGGTTTGTATTGTAGCAGACGGAATGGGTGGACATCTTAACGGCGAATTAGCCAGCAAAATAGCTGTAGAATATTCTCAGAAACGTTTAAGCGAAGATTTACCATCAGTCAATGATCCGGAACAGATTAAGATCTTATTAAATGATGTTATTCAAAAAGCAAATATAAAAGTATATTTAAGCTCTTTAGAAACTCCGAAAAACAAAGGGATGGGAACAACTTTAACCATTGCCGTCTTCTATCAATCAAGCGTTTACATAGGTCATATCGGCGATTCCAGATGTTATTTGTTGCGAGATAGGTATTTGGATTGTTTAACTATAGATCATACGGTTATTCATGAAATGATGGAAGCAGGTACAATTACTCAGGCAGAAGTATATACTCATCCTCAAAGACATGTTTTAACACAAGCACTGGGGTCTTCGGAGTATTTAAAACCCGACATAGTGCATTTAGATTTGCAAAAACAAGACCGGTTTTTGTTGTGTAGTGATGGTTTACATGGATATGTTGAAGATAACGTAATTGAAAATGTCCTGGCACAAAACAATGAACCGGAAACAATCTGTGAAGTTTTAATTGAAAAAGCAAATCAAGCGGGCGGCAAAGATAATATCACAACAGTCGTAGTTTTTTACAAGTGATGTTGTCATTTGGAGGTTAAATGAAAGTCAATAGTCAGAATTTGTCATCCGGTACGGTTTTAGGTGGCCGTTACAGTATTGTCAGAGCATTAGGGCAAGGTGGAATGGCCCATGTTTATTTGGCGGAAGACTTACAAAGTAATCAATATGTGGCTTTGAAAGTTATGCGTGATGAGTTGTCAGATGATCCTGAGTTTATCAGGCGATTTGCCACTGAAGCTAGAGCTGCAGCAAGCTTGGATCATCCGAATATCGTTGCGGTTTTGGACTATGGGCAGGATGATGAAATTAGATATATAGTTCAAGAATATGTAGAAGGAAAAACTCTCAAAGATTTAATCAGAGAACAAGGTGTTCTTGATTATCATTTGGCCATACCTTTAATGGTTCAAATCGGACTTGCATTGGAGCATGCCCATAAAAGAGGAGTTATTCATCGTGATATGAAACCTCAGAATGTAATGATTACTTCTGATATGGTCGCGAAAGTAACTGATTTCGGAATTGCCAGAACATCAAATGCTAATACTATAACTTTAACCGGCGGTATAGCTTTCGGTTCTGTACATTATTTTTCACCGGAGCAAGCTAGAGGTGGCCATGTAACAGAGAGATCTGATCTTTATTCTTTAGGGATTATGCTTTATGAAATGTTAAGTGGTGAATTGCCGTTTGACGGTGATTCTTCTGTTGCAGTTGCTATTAAACAGCTTCAGGAAATGCCTGATCCACCTAGCAGATACACGGGTAGTTTGCCCAGAGCTTTAGATAATATTGTTTTTAAAGCGATTCAGAAAAGTCCGGGTAACCGTTATGAGTCTGCCAGAGAATTTGTCGATGAATTAGATGCTTTTTTACAAAATCCGGAAGGCAGATATGGTGTAGTTAAAGGTGATCGCAATAAGGTGTTGGCTTCTTCTGCTTTAGGGGGTAAAGCCAAAGGATCAAATTTTGATAAAATTCATGAGATCGAAACTACGCTTAATAAAAGCAGAAGAACTAGAACAAGAGATACAGCAGTCGTTATCTCAATCGTAATTTTGACTGTTGTTTTAGTTGTTGCCGGAGTTTTATGGTTGATCAATTCAGTTAAAAATTCCGGTGCTGAAGGAGAAGATTTCTTTGTTCTTGAGGATTATACCGGAGAGAATATTAAAATAGTAGCTAATAAGTTAGTAAATGATCATGGTCTAGAACTGGATAAAGATTTTTTCATTGAATGGGTGGAAAATGACGTAACTGAAGAAAACATTTTTGATCAGGATCCAAAACCAAAACAAAAGTTTTTTATCGGGCAAGACAAATTGACCTTAAAAGTTAGTGCAGGGCTTGATGTATCTTATGTTCCTGATGTCATCGGGAAAAGTAAAGAGGAAGCTGTCTCAATTTTGGAAGATTTGAAATATAATGTTCTCATTAAATATCAAAACTCTGAAACAGTAGATAAAGACGATGTAATAAACACATTACCAAGATCAGGCAGCATTTTGCCTAAAGGTGAAACTGTAACTATTTTTGTTTCTGAAGGTCCAAGTGATTCTAAAACCGGAACGACCATCGTTCCGAGCATTGTAGGCTTGAGCTGGTCAGATGCAATGGATGCATTATCCAGAGCTAACCTCAATCTTGGTGCAGCAGTTGGGTACGACGGAAGTGTTGCTGAAAAGGATCGGGTGATTATAAAACAAACTCCAAAAGAGGGGACTGAAGTAAATGTAAATTCTGAAGTTGCAGTTACTTATGGCACTTCTAAACAATATGATGAATATAGAAATCCTACAGAAGCTACAACTACTATTTCAAACAAAATGCCCAATTTAGTAGGTTCTACCTGGGCATCAGCAATGGATACGATCAATAGGATCGGAACCCAATATCCGATTTCTATCAGTGTTGGATATCAATCGGCAGCTTCCAGAGCTGAAGCAAATCACAATGATAATCCGGGAGATGTTTATATTCTGGGACAATCGGTAAGTGCGGGTACTGACTTGAGCGGTGTATCAAAAATTGAATTCCGTTTAGGTACTTATAATGATTATCACGGTATAACAGAACCGACTAGTCCACCTGAAACAACGCCGTCTACAACACCGACAACTACACCGACTACACCGCAAACAACAACTCAGCCGACAACTACTCCAACAACCACTGAAGCTCCTTCAACTGAACCGCCTGATGAAGACATTCCGCCTCCGGAAGATTGATTAGAATGAAGGAAGATTCTTAGATACATATGGATCATTTGCAATCAAATCAAGCAGTTATTATTAAAGGTGTTGCAGGTCAATATACTCTACATAGATATAATCCTCCTTTTGAGGGGATAGCTGTTCCTAGAGGTATTTTTCGCAAAACCAACCATACACCTTTACCGGGTGATCTTGTTGAATATGCAGTTTCAGGTGATCCTGATATTCCTTATGTGATAGAAAAAATCTTACCGCGTAAAAATGAGCTAAAACGTCCACCAATGGCTAATCTCGATATTCTATTAATTACTATTTCAACTGTTTTGCCACCACCGGATTTTTATTTGATCGACCGGTTAACCGCATATGCTGAAATTCTTATGATTAAAGCATTTTTGGTACTAACTAAACTTGATTTATCAGCTTCGGATGCTATTGAAATTGTTAATAATTATCAACATGCAGGATTTCCTATTTATCAACTTGGTTTAGACCGAAGTTCGGATTTAGAAAAATTAAAATCAGATATAAAAGGCCAGATTGTAGCTTTTGCCGGACAAAGCGGAGTTGGTAAATCTACTTATCTTAATTTGTTATTTGATGATGATTTAATGAAGATTGGTGAATTATCTAACAAAGCAGGTCGGGGCAAGCAAACTACACGTCATATTCAGCTCTTTCCAAATGAAGCAAGTTATGTTGCCGATACACCGGGATTTCAAAACATTAGTTTAGCAGATGCTAAAATTACCGGTACACAGTTAGCTCAAGGATATCCAGAAATCAAGAAACTTGCTACCGAATGTATGTTTAATGATTGTACGCATATTAGCGAACCCGGTTGTGCTGTTTTAGATGCCGGTCCCGAACTAATTCATCCGAAACGTCTCAAACGTTATCAGTTTTTACGTCAAGAATTAGATAATTATTATGCAAACATGTATTAATTTTTTAAAGTGTTTTATTTAGATAATTGATTGAAAAAAAGAGGAGAGTTAAATGTTAGAAAAAAATAAAAAGAGCAATGTTGTGATCTGTCCAAGTGTGTTGTCTGCAGATTTCTCAAAATTAGCCGAAGATCTGGAAACAGTAAATAGCGCAGATTGGATTCATTTTGATGTGATGGATGGCCATTACGTGCCGAACATTTCTTTTGGACCACTTATTGCAGAAGCTGTTAAACCATATTCTGATCTAAAGCTCGATGTGCATTTAATGGTTGATGAGCCTGATAAATGGTTAGAACCTTTTGCAGAAGCAGGTGCAGATTCTCTAGTAATCCACCAAGAAGTGACTATACATGCCCACAGATCCATACAACAAATAAAAGAATTAGGTTGTTCTGCCGGCATGGCAATCAATCCGGGTACACCGATAGAAACCTTAAGTGAATATTTACCTTACCTGGATTTGGTATTGATCATGACCGTTAATCCCGGTTTTGGCGGTCAATCTTATATAAAAACAATGGATGATAAAATCCAGAGAATGCGTAAAATGATCGATAATTCCGGCTATGATATTTTCTTACAGGTTGATGGCGGTATTTCTCGGAATAATATTGAAAATGTTGCTAAGTGTGGAGCAAATGCTTTTGTTGCCGGAAGCGGAATTTTTTCAAAAGAGGATCGTCCTGCAGAAATTGCTTTATTACGGGAATTAGCTGAAAAAGGATATAAGGGATAGATGCTTGATATTGCTATTGTGCTGAATGGGGAGATTAAGGATCAACAAGGTTTTGAATATTTCCTTAACCAGGCAACCTACATTATTGCTGCTGATGGCGGTCTGAATCATCTGATTGATTTAGAGATAAAACCTAATCTTTTTCTAGGAGACTTTGATTCTGTTAAACAAACCTCCTTAGAAAAAGCTACAGAATGGCAATTAAAAATCGATCAATATCCTGAACGTAAGAATTTCACAGATTCAGAATTAGCTATTAATCATATTTTTTCAGAAAACTTATTGAGAAAATATAATGGAAAAAAACCGACGATTGGTTTTTTAGCAGCATTCGGTTCACGCTATGATCATCTCTTGAGTAATCAGCTGCTCGCAGCAAAAAATGCAGATAAAGCTAATTTTATCCTAACGGATGGTTTAGCTTTGCAATGGATCATTAATGGGCCTAAAGAAATGAATTTAAACTGGCCTTTAGCTGAACATGAAGCAACTGAGCAATTCAATTTTTCACTCTTAGCGCTGAGTCCTTTGGTAGAAAAAATAACCTTACAAAACAGCGAATATCTTTTAAAAGAGTATGATTTAAAACGTGGCAGCTCAATAGGTGTAAGTAATCTGGTTAAGCAGAACCGAATGAGCTCACAACAGACCGCTAAGATCGGAATCAGTTTTAGCAAAGGTTGTTTAAGCATTATTATTTTACCTGCTTTATAGGTGTGCAATGTTATTCAATGAATTAAATAATCAGAATTATCAGAATATCATTACGGAAGACCCCAGAACTTGGAGTTTGTTCGCAGGTTTGACGGAAGGCGAATATACTGAATTAGAACAAAATGTCAGTATAGTCCATTTTGCTAAAGATGAAGTAGTGTTCAGACCCGGGGATTCGGCGAAAAAGATGTACATTATGATTTCGGGACGAATCAAAATTACTAAATTAATGCCGGATGGTCGAGATCAATTACTATACATTTATAATCCGGGAGACTTTGTTGGTGGCCTTAATTTGTTCAGTGGAGATCATTATTTATATTTAGGTGAAGCATTGGAAGAAAGCACAATTGGCTACATTCCGAAAGTTACCTTTGATAAATTTGCTTTGAACAGGGTTGATTCTATGCAGCAATTACTAGCTAAATCCTTTGATAGAATTAGATGGGCTGAAGATCTGATTTCGCGTTTATCATCCTCAAATGCCGAGATTAAAGTTGCCGGTCTTTTAATCAGTTTATGCGATTCTTATGGGAAAAAAATAGATGAGACAACAATTCGACTTGATTTATCGATTAATAGGGAAGAAATGGGTAGCTATGCCGGTTTAACCAGAGAAACTATGACCCGCAAATTAAACGAGTTCAAGAATAAGGGTTTTATAGATTTTAAGGGTAACCAAATCATTATTATCAAAGATTTGCCGGCTTTGCGTAGAATTATCTATCTAGTCTAATTATTATCTTGTCCTAAAGTACTATTTTCTACAGAATTTGCCTGAAATATCGCACTGCCAATAGATGAAGCAATGAGATGTTCGTTAACAGTGTGGGTGCGAACAATCTCAATACCTTGAGTAGCAGCAATTGCGGTAATAGCAGCAGATGCTTGATCACGGATTAACAATCCCTCACTTGTTTCAGAATCCGAATCGATTAGATTTTTCTGCAGTGTTTTGACCAGAAATCTTTTACGTGAAACTCCGAGAAATACTTTAAATCCAATTTGCCGAATCAGATTTAAATTTTTAAGCAAGATTAAATTTTCTTTTTCTGTCAGAGCAAAGCCTATTCCAGGGTCTAGATAAATTTGAGTTTGATCTACACCGGCGTTAATAGCCAGATTAAGAGCTTTATCATAATAATACTTCATCACATCAAGAATATCTGCTTCTAACAGTTTCATGTATTCAGAGGGAGTAAAAGGTTTAAACTTATTTTTAGTACAAAAATTCGGAAAATTCTGACTACTCTTATGCTCCGGTCTAGCGATTGCCGCATTAAACATCAGGACAAATTTAGGCTTCGAATGATAATTAGCTATTTAATCTGCCATTTCAGGATCACCCAAGAATCCGGAAATATCATTAATCATATTTACACCTAAATCAAGGACATGTTCAGCAACCTCAGCCTTTCGTGTATCTACCGAAAGGGGAAGCTTAGTCTTTTCTATCAACTCTTTGATAACCGGTTCAATTCTGCGGATTTCCTCAGTAGAAGAAATTAAAACACTTCCGGGTCGGGTTGATTCACCGCCAAGATCAAGAAGATCAGCGCCTTGTTTTGCTAGCCTAATGCCATGAGCAACAGCATGTTCAGTTTGATACCATTTATTTCCATCCGAAAAAGAGTCCGGGGTCACGTTAACTATTGCACATATTTTGGTCCGGTTAAGGCTCTGCTGTTCAACTTGACTATTATTAATGATAATTATTTTCCTTTGAAATCAGTTTTACGATATGAGTTAAGCGGATTATTTTCTACAGCTTCGTGCAACATATCGTCATTTATATGAGTATAGATTTCTGTAGTCGAAACACTTGAATGTCCTAAAATTTGTTGCAAACTTCGCAAATCAACTTCACCATACTGATACATCAAAGTTGCTGCCGTATGACGTAATTTATGGGTTGAATATTTTTTTGGATCAAGACCTGCTTTGACAATATATTTCTTGACCAGATTTTGGACAGCACGTTGAGATATACGGCGTCTATTTCTACTGATAAATAAAGCATCGCGATCACTATCTCTAGTGGGCTCTAATCTTTCAGGTAAATAGTCGTCTATGGCTTGGATACAAACTGAATTCAGATAAACAGTTCTCTCTTTGCCACCTTTTCCCATTACGGTAAGAGTCTCTTGAGAAATATCACTCATGTTTATACTGACTAACTCAGATAAGCGCATCCCACAGTTTAAAAAGAGAGTCAATATGCAATAATCGCGCGCAGAGAATTGACTATCCGAGCTGGCTGCTTCAGTTAACACAGCAACACTTTCCTCAATTGAGAGATAGCGGGGCAATTTTTTAGGTAATTTGGGGGATTCTAATTCCGCTGCAGGATTATACTCAATAATTTTTGCTTTAGTTGAGAGATAGTTGAAGAAAGTTCTAATTGCAGAGATTCTTCTTGATCTGGATGCGGGTCCGTTATCACGTTCATTGCCCAGCCAAGCTATAAAGCGATACATTTCGCTTAAAGCGATAGAACGCAAAAAATCTTCATCTATGTCAGATATATCAATTTGTTCGAGTTCTGTATCCTCGGGAACTAATTTTCGATAAAGTTTTAAAAACCGAAAGAACATTTCTAGATCATAGCGATATTCCTGAATAGTTCCCGGAGCTCTGGCTTTTATACCTGAAAAATAGCTGAAAAATTCTTCTAACCAAAAAAAACTATGCACATTTACCTACTTTCTATCTATAATTATATGCTAAAATGAGTTAATTAGTTATTACAGGAGGTTTACATTCGTTATGAAACGTAAATATAAAGTAGGAATTATCGGTGGAACAGGTTATGTAGGTCAAAGATTTCTGACCTTGTTGGATAATCATCCTTGGTTTGAATTGACAACCATTGCAGCTTCACCACGATCTGCCGGAAAATCTTATCAAGAGGCTATGCAAGGTCGTTGGAAAATCGATGCTGAAATGCCGGAAGCGGTTAAAGAGATTGAAGTCATAAGTAGTGAAGACTTATCAAGTTTTCTCAATCAGGTTGATTTTGTATTTTGCGCGGTTGATATGGAAAAAACAGAATTAATTGCTTTGGAAGAAGCAATAGCAAAAACTGAAACACCTGTGGTTTCCAATAATTCAGCCAATCGTTGGACTAAAGATGTGCCGATGATCATACCTGAAATTAATCCGGAACATTCTGCCTTGATTGAAATTCAGAAAAAACGTTTAGGTACTAAATCCGGTTTTATTGCAGTTAAACCGAATTGCTCTATCCAAAGTTATGTACCTGCTTTAACACCGTTGACCGAATATGGTATCGAAAAGATTCTAGTCTCAACCTATCAAGCAGTTTCCGGGGCAGGTAAGATTTTAGCAGAATGGCCGGAAATAAATGCTAATGTAATCCCTTATATTGGTGGTGAGGAAGAAAAATCTGAAAGAGAGCCTTTGCGAGTTTGGGGCAAGTTAATCAATGATAATTCAGAAATTGAATTGGCGAATAAACCCTTAATTTCGGCTCAATGTTATCGGGTTCCGGTTCAAGACGGACATACAGCTTCAGTCGCTGTAAAGTTTGCCGAAAAACCGACGGAAGCAGACATCTTAAGAGCTTGGCAAGAGTATAAGCCTTATCCTCAACAAAAAGGGTTACCTACAGCACCTCGACCTTTTTTACAATATCTCTCAGACAATGATCGACCCCAACCCAAATTGGATGCCAACTTTGGTTCAGGTATGGGTGTGAGTATAGGTAGATTAAGAGAAGATAATATCTTGGATTATAAATTCACCTGTTTGTCGCACAATACACTTAGAGGTGCCGCAGGGGGAGCTGTACTCACTGCTGAATTACTTGTAGATCAGGGGTATATCGATTATAAATAAAAGTGTAAATTATATACATTATTTTTAATGTACCTATCTATCAATCATTAAACCGGAAATCGAGGAGATTAATGATTACAATAAAAGATATAGCAAAAAAAGCAGGCGTTTCGTACGCTACTGTTTCGAGAGCTCTAAATAATAAAACTGATGTAAATGAGGCAACAAAAAAGCGGATTGTAAAGCTAGCTGCCCAAATGGGTTATCGACCAAATGTAATAGCCCAGAGCTTGGTAACACAAAAAACCAACAATATTGCTTTGATTGTACCGGATGTTTCGAATCCGTTTTTCGCTGAATTGTCCCGGGCGGTGAGTGAAGCTGCGCTTGAAGCCGGCTATCTTTTGACCATATGCAATACGGGTTGGGATGCTGAACAAGAGCATGAGATGTTGGAACACATGCAGAGCATGCAAGTTTCAGGAATTATTATTAAACCTTCCGTTTTTTATGAACCGAAAACTTTTGATTTGATTAAATTACCATTGGTTGTATTTTGGCATCCGTATGAAAATGAGACTGACTTTATTGAAATGGATCATTCGGCAGGTGGTAAAATTGCTACTGAGCACTTAATTGAACGTGGTTATCAAAGAATTGCCTATATTGGCGGTGAGGCTACTTCGCCGGCTAATCAACTAAGAATTTTGGCTTATCAACAAGCTTTACAAGAACATAATATGAAAGTTAATCAAGATCTAATCAGTTTTGGCGGCTTTGACCTACAAAGTGGTTATGATCGTATCCAAAAAATGCTTACCCAGAGTCCAATAAAACCTGATGCAGTATTTTGTGGAAATGATTATCTTGCTTTGGGAGTTTTGCAATATTTACATGAGAATAATATTAGAGTTCCCGAAGAATTTGGTGTGATCGGCTATGATGATATTTACTTTTCTTCACTACCGATGATTCAATTAACAACGATTGCTCAACCCAGAAAAAAAATGGGTGAGGAGTCAGTAAAACTGATTTTAGAACAAATTCAACAACTGGAAAATAAACAAGAATTTGAAGAACAAAGTAAAGTGGAGCGTAAACCAGCAAGAATACTCTTAAAACCGGAATTGAAGATCAGAGCAACCACTTAAATTGACATCTAAATACCTTCTTGTGATAATAATAAGTAAAGATTGTTACGGAGGTAAATAATGACAAAAGATCTAGCTGTAGTTGAAAAAGTAATCGAACTTACAAATTCAGATAAAATCAATTGGAAAAATTATAAAGATCAAAAACCTAAAAGAACTCTTGATGCACTTAATTTTGCTAGAGTTAGAATTGCTACCAAATATCCAAAACGGGTTTTAGCTTTATCCGATGGATATAATAAGTATCAATCATATTATGCTTTAAACGATCAATTGGTCATTGCCTTGACCAAAGGAAAAAGAGACGATCAATTATTATTAATAGTTGGTGAAGTAAATCCGTTGCAAAACAAACCACATGGAAAAAACAAATTCAAAAGAAGACAATTCGATTTGAATCTAGCTGTTTATACAAACGATGAATTAAACGGCAAACTAAGTGCGCTTCATCAAAAGATTCATAAAGTGAAAGCATTAGATTCAGGAGCAACAGAAGAAGCTGATCTGCTTAATCTAATAAATGACAGTTTAGGTTAAATATTATTGTTAATTAGTTAACATTGGAAATAACAACTCAATATGAGAGAAATGTTAATTTAGGAGGAAAAATGAAAAAGAAATTAATTTTATTAGTTTTATCTTTAGTCATGGTACTCGGTTTGATAGCCGGCTGTGGCAGTAAAACCGATCAAGAACTGGAAAAAGAAACGGATAAAGCTGAAGAAGTTGTGGAAGAAGATGTAGAAACAGATGATGAAGATACTGATGCAGAAGCTCCTGCAGAAGACGATGAAGCAGATGATGCAGAACCCTCTGATGATGCTTTAAGTATTGTCATAGTTTCAAGTCCTTCAGGTGTAGATGATGGTAACTTTAACCAAGATAATTATATCGGAATTCAAAATTTCATTAAGAATTATCCTAATGCAACAGTTGAAGATATTAGAGAAACTGCAGTTGAAAACTCGGTTGATACAGCCGCTAGTGTAGTTGGAGATTACGATGTCATCGTAACACCGGGATTTCAATTTTCAGCTATTTCGACAGCTGCCGTAGACAATCCGGACAAGAAATTTATTCTGGTAGATTCTTTCCCAACAGATGTTGACGATTTGGCTGCCGGAGAAGAGATGCCGGGTGAGGCTGAATATCCAAATATTTATGCAATGCAGTTCAAAGAACAAGAAGGCGGATTTTTTGCCGGTATTGCAGCTGCTTTAGAGACTAAAACCGGAAAAGTTGCTGTCGTAAACGGTATTGCTTATCCAAGCAATGTCAACTATCAATTCGGTTTTGAAGCAGGTGTGGCTTATGCGAATAAACACTTCTCTACAACTGCAGAACTGGTAGAAATTCCGGGAAAACAAGGTACAGATGTACGTGGGATTGATGTTGGCGGTAACTACATCGGCGGATTTGACGATGAAGCAGGCGGTAAACAAATCGGTGAAGATCTCTTAAAAGAAGGTGTTGACATTATTTTTGTTGCAGCAGGCGGTTCCGGTAACGGTGTTTTCACAGCTGTAAAAGAACATGGTGAATCGATGGTCATCGGTTGTGATGTTGATCAATTTGATGATGGGGTGAACGGTGATGAAAACATAGTTTTAACCTCAGCCTTAAAAGTGATGCATCTAAACGTTGAACGCCAATTAGAAGCAATTGCTAACGGAACATTTGAAGGTAAAAATGAAGTCTTAGGTGCTGATTCCGACTCAGTCGATTACGCTAAAAAAGAAGGTCGCCATCAGTTATCAGCTGAAACATTGGAAAAAATGGAAGAAATTTTTGCCGGTTTAAAAGACGGTAGTATTGTTCCACCAAGCAATTTCAGTGATGAAACTGTTGAAGATTTTATAGGATTAGATTAATAATAAATCAAAATCAAACAAGATTGATTAACTACGAATAATCAATTAAAAGTTAATTAACAATTAATATGGGGGAACTCAACTTGCAAATTTTGTAAAAGATGAGTTCTCCTTTTGTTTTTTTGTTATGATAGATGTGATATGGATTAATATGGCTAAGAGGTGAATCCTGATGACGGAAGAATATGATTACATCATTGAGTTTAAAAACATAACCAAGAAATTCCCCGGTGTAATCGCAAATAATGATGTGAGTTTAAGCATTCGTCAAGGTGAAATATTTGCTTTGTTAGGGGAGAACGGAGCGGGTAAATCAACTTTAATGAGCATTTTGTTCGGCATGTACGAACCCGATCAGGGTGAGATTTGGCTTAGGGGTGAAAAGGTTAAAATAAATTCACCCAATCAAGCAACTGAACTTAGCATAGGAATGGTCCATCAGCACTTTAAATTAGTAGAGAATTTCACAATTACAGAAAATATTGTCTTGGGCATTGAACCTCAAAAATCTGTTTTGGGTTTGCCAATTGTTGATATCAAAGGTACAGATCAAAAAATTAAAGATTTATCTCATAAGTACGGTTTGGATGTTAATCCGACTGATTTAATCGAAGACATTAATGTTTCAACCAGACAAAGGGTTGAGATATTAAAAATGTTATATCGTGAAGCTGAAATTTTAATTTTTGATGAGCCTACAGCAATGTTAACTCCTCAAGAAATAGAGTTCTTGCTTGAAATAATTAAAAATCTGCAAGCAGATGGTAAAACAATTATCTTGATTTCGCATAAATTAGATGAAATTAAACAAGTAGCTGACCGTTGTGCAGTTTTGCGACATGGAGAATTGATCGATATTTTAGATGTAAAGACTACATCCACTCAAACGATGGCTAATTTAATGGTTGGCAAACAGATTTCATTATCTTTAGATAAAGAAAAGAATGATCCCGGTAAAACTGTTCTAGAAGTTGATAACTTAGTTATTGAAAACGAGCTGGGGATAGAGATTGTGCATGATGTTTCTTTTGTAATTCGTACCGGTGAAATCTTCTCTTTGGCAGGTGTCTCCGGTAATGGGCAAATGGAAATAGCAGATGCGATTGCAGGGCTTATACCGGTCAAATCCGGAAAAATAAAATTTGAACAAACGGAAATTACTGATTTTTCGGTCCGGGACAGAACTGAACTAGGCATTTCATATATTCCGGAAGACAGGCAAAGATTCGGTTTAATCCTAGAAATGCCGCTTTCTACCAATTTAGCTTTAAAATCATACTACAAAGAACCTTTTTCACGTAATCATATTTTACAAGATCGTGTCTTTTTGGATTATTCTGATCAATTAATCAATAAATTTGATATTCGTTCAGGTCAGGGGTCTGCAACAATTGTCCGTTCAATGAGTGGGGGCAATCAACAAAAGGCCATCATCGCTCGGGAAATTGATTTGGATTCAAAGCTATTGATCTTTGTTCAGCCGACGAGAGGGCTCGATATTGGGGCAATCCAGGCTGTTCGAGAAAGAATGATAGCTGAGCGAGATAAAGGAAAAGCGATTTTATTGGTTTCCCTTGAACTTGATGAAATAATGAGTTGTTCTGACCGAATAGGTGTCATCTATAACGGCAAGCTGCAGCGTGTTTCAGATGCCGATCTAATTTCACGTGAAGAAATTGGAGAAGCTATGATGGGAGTGGCAAATAATGAACAATAATTTAAAAAATAAAAACTTTCTTTTGCGGTTGCTGGGAGATCCGAAGTATCAATTTATCTCAATTCCTATTTTTGCTATTATCTGTAGTCTTATTGTTTCAGCTATTATTATTCTGATCGTCGGTCAGAATCCATTGACCGCTTATAAGGGTTTGATGCAAGGAGCGGGTATTTTGGCTAAAGACAAATATGCCTCTTTTCAGGGACAACCGACCGACTTTATGGAAACTCTGGATAAGATGACCCCGATGCTCTTTGCAGCTTTAGCAGTCGCTATTGCTTTGCGAGCCGGTTTGTTTAATATTGGTGTTTCGGGACAGATGTTGATAGCTGGTTTCGTTGCGACAATAACGATTGGTTATAGCAGGCAAATGTCACCTTTCTTAGCAAAACCGTTAGTTGCTTTAATCGGTATGATAATAGGTGCTTTAGCCGGAGGATTGATTGGATTTTTCAAAATTAAATTCAATATCAATGAAGTAGTCTCTTCAATCATGCTGAATTATATTTATCAATACGTCTTCAGTTATTTTATTAATACAAAATATATTGATCCTGTTACCAGACAATCGAGAAATATTGGTGCCAATGCGAGATTAACCTTGATGCAGATGGAAATCGGGAGTTATAAAATGCGAATTCCGATTTTTTTCTTAGTCGCAATAATAGTTGCGATAATTCTTTATTTCTTTATGAATCGAACCAGCCAAGGACTTGAAATATCTTCAATCGGTTTTAATAGTGATGCGGCTCAATATGCAGGTATAGACGTCAATCGCAGATTGCTTCATGTAATGCTGATATCTGGCGCTTTAGCCGGTCTTGCCGGAGTTACTTATTATTTAGGATATCAGCCCTCAATTTTGCCTAAATCTTTATCTTCAATTGGTTTTGATTCAATTGCCGTTTCTCTTCTAGGTAATAATAATCCGATCGGGATTATCTTTTCCTCATTTTTAATCACGGTAATTGATCGAGGTGCAACTTATATGAGGTCTGCCGCCGGAGTAGAGCAGGAGATAGCCGCACTGATGAGCGGGATTATATTACTGTTCAGTGCTATGGGTGTTTATATGAGACAAAAATTTGCAGCCTTATTGGGCAAAAATAGAATGAGGGGATAGCTTATATGTTAAATAATATTATTATTGATGGTTTATCATTTGCATTACCTTTATTAATCATAGCAATCGGCGGAATTTATAGTGAAAGAAGCGGAATAACTAACCTTGCTTTAGAAGGCTTATTAGGTTTTGGTGCATTCTGCGGTGGCTTGTTTATGGCTTTCTTAAGTTCCAGCTTTACAGCTGCGCAGGTTCCTGTATATTTATCTCTTATTGTCGCAGCTCTTGGCGGCGCACTTTATGCATCTTTATTTGCTGTATTATGTGTCGTTTTTAAAGCCAATCAAGTAATTAGCGGTGTGGTTATTAATATTTTATCAGTAGCTTTGACCGGATTTTTAACCAGACAGATAAATCAAAATTTCTTTAATCAACCTTCTGATAAATTTCAAATTGGAGTTTTTCCTCGAGTATCCGTTCCTTTCTTAAAAGATATTCCTGTTCTTGGCGGTTTTTTCAGCAATTTTTATGTTTTTGAAGTAATTATTTTGCTTTTGTTAGCAATTACTTGGTATCTACTGTATAAAACACGCTTTGGGATGCATTTAAGAGCTTGCGGAGATAATCCTCAGTCAGTAGACGCTGCAGGAATTGAAGTGAATCAGGTGAGGTTTAAAGCAGTATTAATTTCCGGAGCTTTATCCGGAATTGGTGGGATGTGCTTTGCTTATTCAATTTCAGCCAATTTTTCACCGACTGTTTATATGGGAGCCGGTTTTTTAGCCATAGCGGCATTAATCTTTGGTAACTGGCGGATTATGCCAACTTTTGTAGCGTGCTTGATTTTTGGTTTTGCACGCTCTGCCGGAAATGAAATTGGTAAAGCAATGAAATTATCAAGCAGTTTCTTTGATTTAACTATGACTTTGCCCTATGTACTAACTCTATTGTTATTGATATTCTTTTCAGACACGAACAAAGCTCCTCGAGCTTTGGGTGAAATTTATGATAAAGGAAAACGCTGATGCAAGAGAAAAATGAGTTTAAGTTATTAGATCAGGTAGATTCAATTAAGAATGCTGTAAAAAATTATCAACATAAACCATTAGGCAGACAACGCCGTTCGGCGATTCTTCTCTTATTAATTGAATTGGATTCTGAATTAAATATTATCTTTCAAGTTAGAGGTAATACTATTAGACAACCGGGTGAATCTTCATTTCCGGGTGGGGGAATAGAGGAGGGTGAAACACCACTTCGTGCAGCATTAAGAGAAACAAAAGAAGAAATGGGCATTTCAGCTAATGAAATTGAAATCTGGGGTGAAATTGATACTTCTATCAGTGATCAACATATTGTGCACTGTTTTATCGGATATTTGCCAAATTATGATTTGAAGAATTTAAAACCTGATCCGTATGAAGTTGATCATTATTACACGGTAAAACTAGATTACTTTCTGAAGCATGAACCGAAATATTATAAACTTGAAACTAAACCGGTTCCTGAATCAAAATTTCCTTTTGAACTCATCAACGGGGGGATCAATTATCCATTTTACAACTTGAACAAATGGTTACCCTTTTACACTTTGCCGGAACATTTAAAGGATGAAGTATTATGGGGCTTTACTGCAAATTGTGTGCATCGTTTTACTGAAATAATAAAAATGAAAAATGCTTAAATATCAACTGATAATGCTATCAGGGTCTGTGATCATCTTTTGAGAATAATCACCTACAAAAGCAAAAGACAGCTGACGAGGAACAACATTAATTTCAAAACTATCTGTTGAAAAAATAGCACCGTCTACATTGCCGATAAATGATTTACCTTCAGGTGCTCTAACAGAGATCTTCTCCACTAAACCTAATTTTACTTTAGCTTGTTGAGTTTCAATTGTACCGTTTTTATAGTGCACAGCTAATTTGGCGAATTGAAAGCGGCTTAGATTAGGTGCTAATAGATAGTTTAACTTACCATCTTGCAAGTCACAACTGGGCGCCGGATTAAAGCCGTTTCCATAAAACCCGCCGTTACAGAAAGCGGCCAAAAGGCTATCGATTATGGTGTTTTTACCTTCAATCGAATAGATATATTCTTGGGTTTTCATCGAGAAAAAATGTTTTAAGACAGCTAATGTATATGCTGAACCCTTAAGCCAACGGTATTTATTCAAATAATGAAAAGCGGAATTGAGAATCTCAGTATCCAATCCGATACTTGCCACATTAATTACATATATTGAATCAATCATTGCCAGATCCGGATTTTCAATCGTATCGGGTCCGTCACCTAAGAGTCTTAAGTTACCGGTTAATTTCAAAACATCAATCGGAGCAATTTTAAGATTAGGCAAGGCTTCTAAAAAATTCGATAACTTGAATTTAGAATAGTGAAGTTTACAGAAGTCATTTGCAGTACCGAAAGGGAGCGCACCTAAAGCGGTGGCTGAATTTAAATTTACTAAGACATTAGTAGCTTCATTAATACTTCCATCACCGCCGGCAACGAAAATAATCCCATTTTCACCATGTTTGAGCGAAAAGTCTCTGACAATCTCTTTTAAATGATCTGCATGTTGGGTAATAATATACCTAGCATTATAATGTTGGTTATTTTGCGAAAAATTTTCAATAGTATTTAAAACACTTGATTTGACTTTTGCTTCACGATTACTGAAAACAAATAATATCTGATTTCTCATTAATTGCTG
>JAAYKK010000030.1 GCA_012522435.1 Clostridiaceae bacterium
ACCGCAAAGATAGTAGCGGAAAGCGAGTAAGCTATGAACCACGACGATATCAATATAAATATTCTTTTTGGATTGAAATTGGTATCCAATCACCCTGGTTTGATTTAATTCGTTTTGAATTGTCAACTACCCGTCCGGAAAATCGTCATGACAGATTTTACAGAGACTACGAACGACAAGGTGAGGAGATTCGTGCATATATGAATTCTAGAGGCAATATGCACGGACAATCGGTTTCCTTTGATCAACAAGCGTATTCTTCACCTACAATGGCTGCTCCTACCGGAACTCCGGTGGGTACACCCGCAGGATCACAAACGAATACATCCGAACCTGGTGGTGCAAACATAAATCAACCTAAATTCTGCCCTAATTGCGGAAATGATCTATCAACAAGACAACCTGCGAAGTTTTGCCCGAATTGTGGCGGTCAACTCGGTTAAGCATAGTAATGGAAAACATTGACATAAAAGTCTTTGAGCGGAATAATCGATTTCGGTTTTCAATATGATTTTAATAAAATTCAAAATTTGATTGTGTCAGAAAGAGGAATGTAATGAGAATCTAATATCATTACATTCTTTTATATTTTTCTTATAATTTCATCAAATAGGAAAGAGTTCAATTAAAGCTGCTTTCATTAGAAACTGGTGAAAATGAGAAAATATTTCTATTTATATTATAAAATTAAAGAACAACTAATTTTCTAGTAACATTATGATCGGAGTAAGTATCAGATAACTCCTTTTTCATGGTAGAATCTACAGAGACGTGGAGGTGTTATTATGAATGCTATTTTGGCAGCTTTTCTAGCGGGCTTGTTTACCTGGGGCGTGACAGCTTTAGGTGCTTCTTTGGTTTTCTTTTTTAAGAATCTGAATAAAAAAATTACCAATGTTATGTTGGGATTTGCAGCGGGCATAATGGTTGCGGCTAGTTTCTGGTCTTTGTTAGCACCTGCTATTGAAGCCAGCGAACATCTTGGTGCTTTAAAAGCAGGCCCTCCTCTGATCGGATTTTTACTAGGTGGAGCATTTCTCTTGCTTATAGATCATTTGATTCCCCATCTACATATGGGAAGCAAAACTCCGGAAGGTTTGCAATCGGCAAGCACCAATATAAGTCGCAGCATACTGCTTGTTGTGGCAATAACTATCCATAATATACCTGAGGGACTGGCAGTAGGGGTTGCTTTCGGAGCGGCAGCTAGAGGAGACGCAGGGGCGTTTGCCTCAGCCATTGTTCTAGCTATTGGCATAGGTCTTCAGAATTTTCCGGAGGGAGCAGCAGTCTCTATTCCATTAAGAGGTGAGGGCTTCAGCCGAGCAAAAAGCTTTTGGTATGGTCAGCTTTCGGCGATTGTAGAGCCTATATTTGCGGTGCTGGGAGCAGTGTTGGTAGATCAGGCTGAGCCGATTTTACCCTATGCGCTTTCTTTTGCAGCAGGAGCAATGATATTTGTTGTAATAGAGGAGCTTATTCCGGAGTCTCAAAGAGGTGATGGAGCAGATCTGTCAGCTATAGGTGCTATGCTGGGGTTTGCTATAATGATGGTTCTAGACGTTACTTTGGGATAAGATAACTGCTAAATTTTGTCTGTAAACAGAGCTTCTATTTTAAGATCAATATATAAACATTCCGATATTAGTGATATATTGTTATCTTATTATCTGTAGCCGATGATGTTATCCAAACCGCCGATCCATTCAACGTTACCGGTAATGAAAGCTGAATTTAGTACCAAAACATCATTGATTTCTTTTTCTTTAATAAAGGATAAAATAGGGTCAGATAGATATCTGGGATCAACAGAATAAACATTTTCATAATGATCCATTAAAAATGGCAGGAAAGCATTTGCATATGAATCTTTGATGACAATGATTGATTTGCCGTTATTGATATCGCTTTTTATTAAACTTAAAGCTACATCGTTACCTGAAAAAAGAATGTAATGTGAATCGATTTCCATTTCCCAATCCAACAGAATAGATGGAACTCCGTCTGACATTGCAGTACCGCTGTAGATGGTATTTGTACCTGAATTTTTGGGTAAAATTATCTCAGCCTGATCTTTCGAATCTAAAAGTAATGGATTGTTTCCGGTGAAATTATAGAGCGATCCTAAAAACTCATAATTAGGCTTTTTGATTTCCATCTCTTCTAGAGGGGTTGCCTTTTCACCTATGGATTCACAGAATGCTTCATAGGCATAATATGCACCTCGACCTGTCCAGTGATGGTCAGTTCTGAAATATATGTATTCAGAGGCATGTTTCCCGATGTTGGATAAAGCATCAACTTTAATAATTGAACCTTTTTCCGCTTGGTAAATATCATTAATCGCAGTCTCAACGATTTCTCTCTGGTATTCTAAGTCCTTGACTTGGTTATATGTGATTGCAGGAGGAGCCATTAGATGAATTAGCCTTATATCTTCGGGCAAATTCTCACGTAAAAAAGTTATCCGATTAGCATAAGAAATAGCGTTTTCCGGTAAATAACCGAAGAGCTCCATAGCAACTCCGTCAATAATTACGTTTGCTGAATCATTAAATTGCAGATTCTGTTCAATGTCGTCTGCTCCTTGATCATTTTCCAGTAAACTTTCTAAATCCAAATTGGCTTTTTGGGGTTCGCCTATAGCATCATCCTTGTCAGTTTCATCCTGTGTTTCAGTTTTTTCTTGTGGAGCATTCATAGCAAATGAATCATTAGCAGGTTTCTTCGGATTCGTAATAATTTTAATATTTTGGTCTGAGCCGGGCACACTGGTCATTATATTTAATAAAGAATTATAAAAACTCATGAATTGATCTCTCAAAGGAAATTGATCAGAATAAAATGCATCAACTTGTTGTCCGTATTGGCCGCTGAACAAGCTTTCAGAATTAAGCTTCGGCATTTGCTGCAAAGATCTTTTTTCAGTTTTAGAAATATCATGTTTAGGCCAAATCAAAAACAAAAATCCAAATAAGACAATAAATAAGAAAAAACTGGCAAAAATAATTCGATCGTGTTTTCTTGCTTGAGGCAGAAATGGATTCTTTCTGGATCTTGTTTTAGCTTTTTGATGGCTTTTTAAATTCTGTTTATTATTTAATGAATTAATTTGTTTATTATCTCTCATTTTTATACCTATCATAATATTGTTAAGCATCAGAATCTGAAGTAGAGGAAGGGATTAAAACTATCACCTACTAAATAAGCTGTACTCATAATTAATAATACTAAAGTAGCAACGACTGAACTGATCAGATAAAACTTTGTTGCCCGATATCTATTACTCTTCAAACCGGGCATCCGTTTTCTGATTGCAGGTAAAATAGGCATAGAGGCCAGCCAAGCAAAAATGAAGAAAACGATATTTTGTTTAAATAATATTTTACCTTCAAAATTAACAAAAGCATTACCGGCAATAGTAAATAAGCGGCTGTGAAAAATTGCCAAATCAGAGAAACTGTTAAAGAAAAATATTGAAAAGCCGAGTATGGACACAAAAAACATCGGTATCCACATTACAATTCGCGGTACTTTTTCCAAATACTTACTTAAAGGTCTTTCCAGTTGAAGAACTACAAAATAATAAAGGCCCCAAAAAATATAATTCCAATTTGCCCCATGCCAAAAACCGGTCAAAAACCAAACTATAAAAGCATTGCGCAAGCGGTTACTATATTTACCACCTAAAGGTATGTAGACATAATCGCGGAAAAATGAACCTAAAGACATATGCCAACGTTGCCAGAATTCAGAAACAGATCGTGAATAAAAAGGATAATTGAAATTTTCTTTAAATTCAAAACCGAACAGATGACCTAAGCCGATTGCCATGTCGGAATATCCCGAAAAGTCAAAATAGATTTGCAGAATAACAGAAACAATGCCGATCAAATTTTGTAAACCTGAGAGCATTTCTAAATTTCCACTTCCGATCGTTTGGGCGACTAAGGTCCCGGCATAGTTAGCAATTAAAGTTTTTTTGGCAAGTCCTACGATAAATCTCTTTGTCCCTTTAGATAAGCCTTGGATTGTTACTTTTCTATCTCTTAACTGTTTTTCAATATCGCTGTAACGTACAATCGGTCCTGCAATCAGTTGAGGGAATAAAGCTTGATAAAGTAAAAAATCCGGCAAAACTTTTTGAACTTTACAATCCTTGCGATAGAGATCTACCAGATAGCTGATTATTTGAAATGTGTAAAAAGAGATCCCAATAGGCATGGTCCAACCGGGCTTTGGTATATTGATAAAAGGAACAAAATTTAAGGTTTCAACAAAGAACACGGTGTATTTGAAAATGATCAGTGGAGTTAAGGCACCGACAAGACCGACGATCAGAAATATCTTTTCTGCTTTACGGTCATCGCTATATTGATCCATAGCTAAACCGGATAAATAAACCCAAGTTCCGGAAGCAATTAATTGAATAATCCACACCGGTTCTCCCCAAGCATAGAAGAACAGTGAAAAAATCAAAAGTAGTATATTCTTAAATTTCAGAGTACGTGGAATTTGATATATAATTAAACAAAGAGGTAAAAAAGCATATAAGAAAAAAAGACTTGAAAATACCATAAACTATCTCTTTCAAATTAGTATATATAAAGATTAAATTAATTTTTATTAATAAAAAAACAAGAAAATATCTAAGTTTCTTCATCCATTTATGATAATATTATATTATAATAAACAAAGTTACATAGTTTAGAGAATCAGATCAATTTATTATTACAATTTGATCTTCGAACAACATACTATCAAAAAGGAGTAACAAATGGGTTTAATTAAAGCTATTTCTGGAGCTGTAGGCGGTACCTTAGCAGATCAATGGAAAGAGTTCTTTTATTGTGAAGCTTTACAAAATGATGTATTAGTAAAAAAAGGTCAAAAAGTAATAGGAAATCGTTCTTCTAACACAAAAGCAAGCGACAATATTATTTCAAATGGCTCAGGTATTGCTGTTGCCGATGGTCAATGTATGATTATCGTTGAGCAAGGAAAAGTTGTAGATGTTTGTGCTGAACCGGGTGAATATACCTATGACAGCTCAACAGAACCGAGTATTTTTGCCGGATCTTTAGGAGAGAGCATTCTGGCAACTTTCCGTACAATAGGCAGACGTTTCACATATGGCGGAGATACGGGTAAAGACCAAAGAGTCTATTATTTTAATACCAAAGAAATCTTAGACAATAAATTTGGTACACCCAATCCAATTCCTTTCCGGGTTGTAGATCGTAATATTGGTTTAGACATTGACGTTGCAGTCAGATGTTCTGGAATATACTCTTATGAAGTTGCTGATCCGATTCTTTTTTATACCAATGTAACAGGAAATGTACAGGATGAATATTCAAGAAAAGAAATTGATAATCAGCTGAAAACGGAATTTGTTAGCGCTTTGCAACCGGCATTTGCTGAAATTTCCACAATGCAGATTCGGCCAAATGAATTGCCGGGTCATGCCGGGAAATTAGCCGATTTGATGAATGATGAATTAACTAAGAAATGGTCCGAGCTTAGAGGATTAAAGATTGTTTCAATTGCTTTGAACCCGATTACTCTACCGGAAGAAGATGCCGAGTTGATCAAACAGGCACAAAGAGCCGGTATGATGCGCGATCCTTCGATGGCCGGAGCAACTCTGGTCGGTGCACAAGCAGACGCTATGAAAGCCGCAGCTTCTAATGAAGGTGGTGCAATGCAGGGCTTTATGGGCTTTGGAATGGCCCAACAAGCCGGAGGAGTCCAGGCAGGAGAACTCTTCTCGATGGGACAACAACAACGAAATAATGCTCAGACTGCCGGTGGACAACAAACTAGCCAACAACCTCCTGCAGATTCTTGGTCTTGTCCGAAGTGCAATACTGTAGCAAGTGGAAAATTTTGTCCTGAATGCGGTACAGAAAAACCGGCTCAAGGCTGGACCTGTGATTGCGGTACGGTTAATCAAGGAAAGTTCTGCCACAATTGTGGCAAGCCAAAACCGGAAGGAGCACCACTTTATCAATGTGATAAGTGTGGTTTTGAACCTGAAGATCCTTATGATCCGCCTAAATTCTGTCCTGAATGTGGCGATCCTTTCGATGAAAATGACATCAAAAAATAATTAACTTAAATAATCCGTACGGTTTAATTCCCGCGGATTATTTTTTATACTTTTTGAATAATAAAGAGGTAAAACATGGCAGAATTACTAGATTTTAAATGCCCCTCATGTGGTGGAGCAATAAATTTTGACAGCCAAGCACAGAGAATGAAATGTCCATATTGTGGTACTGAATTCGATATGGATACAGTAATTCAGTACGAGGAAGCTTTAAAAACAGAGCCTGAGCGAGATAATTTTGATTGGGATCTCAAAGCTGACGCCAATTGGCAAACAGATGAAGTTAATAATGTTGCAGTATATGTCTGTCAATCCTGTGGAGGGCAAATCGTCGGTGACTATACGACTTCTGCAACCAGCTGTCCTTATTGTGACAATCCGGTAGTTATTGCCGGAAATGTTTCGGGGGATCTGCGTCCCGATTATATTATTCCCTTTAAATTAACCAAAGAACAGGCAAAACAGGGTCTTCGAGATCTCGTGCAAGGCAAGCGACTTTTGCCTAAATTATTTAAAGATGAAAATAGGATAGATCAAATACGAGGAATGTATGTGCCTTTTTGGCTTTTCGATACGGATGTCAACGGTAATTTCCGTTATAAAGCTACAAGAACAAACACTTGGAGTGACCGGAATTATATTTATACCAAAACAAGCTATTACTCAATTTTACGTAGTGGCCAACTAGCATTTAATAGTGTACCGGTAGATGCTTCTTCAAAATTAGCTGACGATTTAATGGAGTCTATAGAACCTTATTATGTGCAAGATCTGGTTAATTTTAATGCCGGCTACCTCGCCGGATACCTTGCTGATCGCTATGATGTTCCAGCTGAGGAATGTACTGGTAGAGCGAATCAACGAGTAAGACAAAGTACAGAGAAAAAATTCGCCTCGACAGTGCAGGGCTATCAAACTGTTACTCCTGAGAACAGTAGTGTTCAATTATCAAAAGGCAAAGCGAGATATGTGCTCTATCCGGTCTGGATTCTGAATACAACTTGGGATGATAAACAATATACTTTTGCGATGAATGGCCAAACCGGCCGTTTTATTGGAGATTTACCTCTGGATAAAAAGGCTTACTGGAGGTGGTTCGGTTTATTAGCTTTAGTATTCTTTATCGTTAGTTATGCAGCAGCATGGCTTGTGCATTTATTATTATGATTCTGTGTTTCTGAATTAATTGTTAAG
>JAAYKK010000031.1 GCA_012522435.1 Clostridiaceae bacterium
GGCTATTGATAACATTCGCCTGTTCATTAATTTGTTTTAACTTACCGGAATATTGTTTTTCGGTAAGAATGGACAATCCATTAGCACTAAAACCGATTTGAGGGTTATTTTGATATCGCTTCTTCAATTCACAAAACAACTCAATATGTGCTGACTGCATTATTTCCGGTAAGCGAATCAGAATTTCAATTTCTGATTTCAACTGAAAAATTTGATCAAAGAGGTTTGCGGTTTTATTTGGATTGCTCAAAAATAATAAAGAAAGTTCAATCTGATCAATGTTTTTTAAATCTATTTCATCTAAGCTCGTAAAAATTTCCGGATTGCTGATGCTATAAAGAGTTTTCTTCTTAACTTCTTCAGCCGGTTCTTTCTTTTTAGCGGCGTTACTATACAAAGATTTTTCAAAAATTATTTTATTTGTTAGCTTTAATATGCGTTGATTTGGAATAAAGGGCTTTCTTTCCTTAACAAAGTTGTCAGCAACTTTTTGTTCCAATAGTTTAATGATCTCTCTTCTCAGCTGATTAATATCTGAAATTCTAAATGGAGGGAGCTTGCTATTATCACAATATGAAAATTCAATCTGCTTTAATTCAAAATTCGTTTGACCTGTTTTGCTAAATTGATCTGACCAACGTTCCTCTGTCAAGGCTTGGCTAACCATCTCATATTCATGATAAAGGTAGGTCTTTTCGAGAACAATCTGTTTCTGATTGATCCGGGTTTGTGCTTTAATAATCAATTTATCAGCATTAATCTTCAATTTTAGGCTCAGTTGTAGTTTAGATTTGCTATTTTGTTCAATTATTTTATTTAATTCCTGATTTTGCAATAAAAAAACTTGATCCCCGGCTCGCATTTTTTTCAATTTTTGGGGATGAAAACCTTTTATAATTACTAGATTGTTCTCCTCGATAACCGTACCAATCGGCGCAACTGCAATTTGTTGATTTTTTCGTCTAATTGCAATTAAATCTTTGGGTTTCAATTTGGACAATGTATTAGATAAAGAAGGATTATTAATCCGGTTGGACCTTAAATCGGAATCGGGAACAAATGACAAAGTTCCTTTTCTATAATCCGTATTTTCCAGAAGACCGAATAATGTGCCATAACTTCCCACAATATCACCGGTTATGTGCTGATCCGCCTTGCCGAGAACAAATGATCTGTTGCTAAATGATCCTCCTCGGTTAAAAACTTGCAATAATTGTAATTCTTGTTCGGCAGCAAATTTAGCAAACAAGGTTTTATCCTCAGTTTCTGTCCAATAATCAACAGCTTTTCTAAAAGCTGAAGTAGTTGCTCTAACATAAGCAGCATCTTTCATTCTTCCTTCAATTTTTAGTGAATTAATCTTCAAATTAGAAAAGAGCGGAATATTAGAGAGTAAAGACTGATCTTTAGCACTTAGTAATGCACCTTGATCTAAAAGTTCTCCTTGAGGTGATTGCAATTGGTAGGCTAAGCGGCAAGCTTGGGCACATGATCCACGATTAGCACTTCTACCACCTTGAGCAAAACTCATTTGGCAACGTCCTGAGACTGCTATGCAAACTGCACCATGAACAAAAAACTCCGTTTCCAAATCGAGTTCTTGTGCCTTGCTAGACCAGTTCTTCAGCTGAGCAGCAGAAGTTTCTCGTGGCAACACCACACGTTTATAACCAAGTTCTGCTGCTGCCTCTAGATCCAGGTCGGAATGCACATTCATTTGAGTTGAGGCATGAAGTTCAAGTTTTGGTTGTAACTCATTAAATAAGAGCAACCAATAAAGATCTTGAACAATTATGCCGTCGACCTCAGCATTAATGCAATGATCTAAATATGAGCGAGCTTTAGGCAATTCATGATCATAAAGAATTGTATTGAGCGTTACGTAGCTCTTCACGCCTTGCTGATGAAGATCCTTTACTAATTCAGACAACTGCGAAGGTTTGATGTTGACAGCGGCTTGCCGGGCCGAGAAGTCCTCCAAACCGAAATAAACTGCATCAGCTCCCGCATCAGCAGCAATATAGGCGCGTTCGGCATCACCGGCAGGCGCTAATATTTCAGGTTTAAAAGAGAGTTCGTTATTCATCAATAGGGTCTGGATTTATTTCAGAAAAACTAGTTTGTAATCTATCCAATGGTTTTAATTCAGGAACAGTGCCCTCAAGCTTATTAGTTAGCTTGTCCGAATTTGAGATCTGATTTAATTCATCTATTCTTTCTTGATAAACTTCACAGAGATTTTTGTAATATAAGAGTTCTTTTTTAAGCTCCCAGCATGTTTCACGCAAACTCATCAGGTCCGTTTTGAGGGTGTTCAGTTTAGTCTGATATTCTTCAGCATTTTCAGCTATATGGGCATTATGAACTTCTTCTTTTGTTTTCTTATCAAGGGCATTCACCAAAGCCAATATAGCAATATTCGTGGAGCTTAAATCAGGATTGTTTGCCTTAATTTGATTGATTAAGCGGTCTGCTTCTTCAGCAATATCTTCAATATATTGAGAGTTTTCATCAGCAGATAAATTATAAGTCATTTGTCCAATTTTTACGGCAACTGTTTTTTTATTTTTCACTCTGAGCCTCCATCAACTTTACTAATATAGTTTGCCATAGACTGATATAATTGCCAAAATTTTTTTGGTGAAATTTGCTCCGGTCTTAAGTTCAAATCTAGATTAAGTGGAGCAACCAATTGAACTAGTTCTTCTGTTTTCAACCCAATTTTAAGGTTATTTTTTAAATTATTGCGTAATGTTTTTCTGCGTTGGGCAAAACAAAGATGGAGAAATTGATTAAAAGAAACCAGATCAAGAGTTTGATCGTTATTTCTTTTTTCAGTCAATAAAGAATTCTCATCTTGCTCGATTAAAATTACTTGAGAATTAATCTTCGGTCTAGGGAAAAAACAGTTAGCAGGAACTCTAATCTTATCTTTGATCTTGCCATATAGAGCAATAAGAATTGCTGTCGGCCCGTATCGACTATCATTAGGTTTTAAAGTAATTCTTTCAATCGCTTCTTTTTGCAGCATTAAAGTCATGCTTTGAGCAAAAGGTAATTCGCAGATTAATTTTTCAATTATTTCTGCAGAAATATAATAAGGTAGATTTGCAATTATTTTAAGATTTTTTGTACCGGTAAACTGTGAGGCTAGATTTACTTTTAAGATATCCTGTTGATCAAGAAAAAGATTTTTATGTTTGCTGAATCTATCTTCAAGGACTTGGATCATTTTTCGATCAATTTCATAAGCAATTACTTTAGCCCCTGTTTCAAGAAGCGCCGAAGTTAAAGCACCCAGTCCGGGGCCAATTTCCAATACAGTATGCTGTTCAGCAACATTACTGACCTCAACCGTTTTGTTAATAATATCTTTTGAAACCAAAAAATTTTGCCCCAGCGATTGCCGGGGCATTATGTTATATTCATTTAATATTTTTTTAGTCTGTTCTAAATCCAACATTAATTTGTAGCAATTACATAGACTTTACTGGTTGATCTGCCCGGATCTATTCCGCTAGCTGCAATTTCACCGTCATAGTAGCAGACATCAAGCCAACTGGAATCATATCCGCCCATACCATTATAGTCTCCAACAACAACTAGACCGTATCCTTCAATAAACAATACGGTTCCAAAAGGATATCCACCAAATTGTGGGAATACAGTAGCTACAATACCACGAGTGGTTGAAAGACCTGCTGCTGTATTATTAGGAATGCCATTTGGCGAACATTCTATACCGTCATATCCGGTTATTGTATTGTAACTTGTGGAAGTATAAGCAAAAGTGTATCCGTCAACAGTAATCGTTCCGTTTCCATTATCACTAAAATCATAATATGAAGCGATACCGTTTGCTTTCATCAATGAAGAAATTTTGCTCAAGTTCGTTGCAGCTGCCGATGGTGATCCCGGAGTAACAAATTGGATGCTTTGTTCTGCAGGTGGGGCAACAGGTTCAGCCGGTGCTTCAGGCACATATTCAGGTTGAGGAGTTTGAATAGCTTGTGTATTGTCAACTGCAGGAATCTCTTCTGTATGCGCTACCTCTGTCTTAACAGCAGGGACTTCAGTGACCTGAACTACAGGTTCTTGACCTATAGCTATTTCTTGGTTTATCGCATTGGCGACAACTTCTCTACCTATCTCAACTTTATCATTTAAAACATCACCATAATATGTTTCTTCATAAACAATATTTACAGTGCCATTAACACCTTGCACAGTGACCTCAGAAACGCCTGCAGCTAATCTGTCGGTGTAATATTCAATTGTTTCAAAAGGAACTTCAATAGTTTCTACACTTTGTTTAACAGTCTTCTCTTGAATCTCAATCTTGCCCGGAATCCCACTAATTTCATTAATCTTTAATTCTAATGATTCAGGTAGTGATTCAACTGAACGGTTAAACCCTTCGGCAAAGTCATCACCAATATCATCAACTTGAGCTTTCGTAAGATCAGACAATGATTTACTTTTGAACTCTTCAACTTCGGCTTTATTATTTACAGGCATAAAAGCAGTAGATTCATTTTTGGTATCGATACGGAAAAAATGTACAAAAGCAACAGCAACTAACAATACTATAGTTGCGCTACTCAATATCCATATCAGTTTATTTTTATACATGATATCTCCTATGTTT
The DNA here is from genome assembly GCA_012522435.1 of Clostridiaceae bacterium. Classification (GTDB taxonomy): domain Bacteria; phylum Bacillota; class Clostridia; order Saccharofermentanales; family DTU023; genus UBA5436. The sequence continues at coordinate 4,649 of JAAYKK010000031.1, forward strand.
GACCATATTTTTATTAGTATGAGCTAAATTATAATTTTTTATTTTAAACATGGTCAATTATGCTTAATCATACCGGTTGTTTTTAATACATTTGACAAAGATCTGTAATATTTATGTCTCATTTATGCACAATAAGTATAATTAACAAATTAAGAGTTAAGTTCAAATACGTTATTGATCTTTATAGTAACTCCGGCTCGATATTCTCCGTGTTATCTGAGATTGTTATCATTTCCTGCTTTTGCAAAGCCTCAGCTCTCAAGCGTTCGGCTTCTATTTCTTTTTTAAGTTCAAGCAAATTCTTCACAAATCTTCTAAAAAAGTTTAAATCCTGTTTTTGAGGCAAGTTAATAATTTCTTCTGCTAAGAGCTCAGGATGAGTTATTCTGCCTAAGATATTACCTTCAGGACTGGTCAGAGATTCAACATATTCATGTTTTCCGGTTTTGATTTTACTAACAATCAAATTATGCTCAAGACAAAAATCCCAAAGAGCAGCAGGCATATTTAATTGCCAATAATCCGCAATCAATAAAGCCTGATAAACTTCATCTGCTGATTGATACCAATCACCCTTATTGCTTACGATCTCAAGGTCAAGCAAGTTATTGTAATTCGAAAGTTCAGCTCCATTAGTGAAATAAGCTTGTTTATCTCCCCAATTACGATATCTTCCATAGGGCAATAATCCGCATGCAACCAATGCTTGGAAGCCATTTCCGATCCCAAGAATCTTGCCTTTTCTCTGTAACAGTTCATTTATCGCATTTTTGACCGGATCGGTTTCCAAAATCAAACAAAGCATCTTTGCAACTCCATCCGGTTGATCATTTAAATCATAGCCACCGGGTAAAACCAGGGCATCTGCTTTAGAAATTTTCTCAGCGAAGCTTCTGATTAATTTCTGATTTTGTTCTGTCAAGCTTGAGAAAAATACAAATTGCTCTACATCTGCTCCGGCACTAATTAATTCATCTGCTAAACATTGTGTCCCTATAGTACTTTCAAATATTGGCAATAAAATGATCGGTTTATCATGCTTAGGTGTCGGTATTACTTGTTTCTGATCACTTTTAACTATTGTTGAACTTTTTGCTAAAGGCATTTTACTACTATCTCTATAATAATAAATATCACTTAAGGTTTTCTCATAGCTAAGTTTTGCTTCAGATAAGTTTATTTCAGTTGTCCGGCGCACAATTTTCTTCTCGGATAAAGTTTTTCCTACATAAGTTAAACTTGTATCTCCAACATTCAAGTTTGACAGTTCCTCTGCAGTGAAAATAATGAGCTTCCCGTAATTGTCTGAAAATAAATCTTGATTCAACAATTTATGATCAAATTCAAAACCCAAATTTTCACCTAAACATGATTTAAAGATATTAGTAGCCAAATCAGCCTCACAAACAAAAGCATGTTTGATTGTGCCTCGATTAATCATTTGATAAATTTTTGTCAATATTTGCTTTGTAGAAGCAATCTCAGGAAAGCCATTTTCTTTTTCTGGAAAATCAACTCGATAACCATATAAATCAGGTAGTTTTAAGGTCGCTGCAGAAAAGGCATTTACTGTTTTAGTGCTAGTAGCAAAACTTATCGTAATCGGGAAACCTGATTTGCCAAACACACCGGTATCCAGCATGTACTTCGTCTCAGATCTTTTTAAGTCTAAGTCTTGTTCAGCTTGATAAGCACCTAGCAGAGAACTATATAAATTACCCCAATCGCGTTCGGAATTAATACCGGTGGAGGAATGAAATAGATTAATTTCTATATTATCAGGATTACCACCCAATCCGACATTTTTTAAATATGAGCTGAAAACAGCAAAATAAGCTGCATGATATGGACTGTGTTTTGTTAATTCAGGGAAATAGCTCTGCGTAACCAGTGAATACAATCCAAGATCATCAACTTTAGCAATCATCCCCTGCTCCGGAGAACTTTGATTTATTCCTCCTAAGGCAGCCAGAATATTCTTACCATTTATTTGATTGACAAAATTATTAATTAATCCTTGTTGTGATGAATTGTTCTGTTTTAAAAGATTTTCAATTAAATAATTCGGAAAACTGATAGTTTTAGCTTTATTCTCAGGCATTTTCCCAGCACCTACCTGAGCAGTGATCTCAACTTTTTGCGGAACATAGTTAAGCATACTTTTACTTAAATTAATAATTTTTTGTCCGCGAAAATTTATTTCCAGCAAGTCGTCTGCTGTAATCTTACCGATGACAGTAGCAGCTAAATCATTGGCTTGCGCAGCATCAACAAAGCGATGTCTGTCTTGAGAACTAATTATTGCAATTACTCTATCTTTTGTTTTAGTTAATGCTATTTCACTACCAGATAAGTCACTTCTTACCACAGGCATTACATCTAAGTTAAGGATTGCCCCGTTATCTATCTCATTCAGAGTAGCGGCTAAACCATGATTATCAAGACTAAAAACAGTTTTCAAAATTTTTTGTACATTTGAGTTAACAATAAAATTATTTATAATATTATTTAATTCAGCTATTGAGCCGATATTTTCACGGAATAGACCTGTTTTAGCTCCAAGTATGACAATTAAATCATCAGGTAAGATTTCTCTTGTAGTTTGATCTCCTTGTATCTCTTGTGCCATCACTGCTGAAATTTCCCATGTTTGATCTTCAAAACAAGATGAATAATATTCACGGACATAACTAACCGGCAAATTTGATTTTTTGGCATAAATGCCTGCTGACTTTGCATAATCTCGCAATGTCTTAGCTTGCTTACTTCTAGTAATAGTCTGATTGTTCTTAATTTCATCTTGTTGTTCAGCTTCTAGATTGACTAAACTAAGACGCAGAGCATGTAGCGGTATCGCACCGGACATTCCGCTTTGTTTAATTACATCCGGCATCGTATGCAATTGAGCATTTACTTCCTTGTTTGAAACATGATCAGCTATTAATTCAAACCTCAGTTGATTTGTTTTTGATTTATTTTCTTTATTATTTGTTGCGTCAGCCAAATTGCCCCTCAACAATTGATGAGTGTTTATTATTTCTCGATCGACATCAGCAGCAAAGGCTACCTTGTTAAACTCGGGATTTGATTTACTTTTGCTTAATCTGGCAAACCAAATTTGGTCAACTAGTAGTAATTCGGTTTCAGTCGGATTGCGTTTTAACTCTTTATAATATAGTTGCAATTGCTTTAGCTCAGTTAACTCAAGCTTAAGACTTCGCTTTTCTTTTAGGTTTAACAATTTCGTTGTTGAATATTCAGTGAAATTATCTATTGACGGAACTAATTCCGGTTGCCCATATGAATAAGACAAATCTGTTGCAGGCTTTAATTGTGAAATACTCAAATCAGCCTCGGTTAAGAAAAAATCTCTTATAGTTTTTTTCTCTATTTCAGAAACTTTTTCTGTAAAAACCAGTATTTCCGAACTTCGTAAAAATATTTCACGATAAGGAAAATAGTAAGCTAAGAGCCGCAATCCACTCTGGGCTCTCAGGTCATATTTTCTGTGTTTCGGGGTTAAAGGTAAGATATATTCCTGGTCAAATAATTCTGTAGGTTCAATTACCGTATCTAAACCTATAGTAGAAAAAATCTGATAATTAACCTTCCAGATTTCTTCATAATTCAATCCTTGAATTTCAAAACGAGAAAAACGACGCATACTCGAAGCAGCATCAATCTTTAAGCTCTCACTTAGTTCTTTCTTTATTTCTTGTAATCGAGCGTCAAACTCAGGTTGACGCTCGATGAAAATAGTAGAAATTTTAGATTCTTCATTCAGGATTTGTCTCATTTGATTCGAAGGCATATTTTGCACTCAATTCTAAAAAATCAATAAATTCTTGGCCTTTTAAACTACCCTGGCCCAATTTGGCCAATTTCAGGAAATAGTTGGTTAATTCTGATGCTTGCTCTTTTCCCAGTTTTTGCAACTTCTCTAGAACAGGTTGATCCGTATTGACAATCAAAGCAGGTTTATTGGGATCGTTTTGCATCATTTGTTCGATTGAATCAATCGCTTGTTGGTCTCCTGAATTCTTTATTTGTTCAAAGAAATCATTCATTCTTCTGGTTTCTTCACTCTCGCGAATCAGCAAAGGTAAACTATCTTTACCTATTGCCTGAAATTTAATTTCATATTGATCCGGTTCAATTTCAGAAATATATTGGGACACCAATTCTTCATCTTTTTTGTCAACATCCTTTTCTATGCCGGAGTCTGCTTCAGCATCTACTCGGATAAACTTAATCTTATTTTGTGAGTTAAATTCCAAATATGACATCCATTGGATATCAATTTCTTGGTCTAACAAATATACGGTTTCGCCCTGTTTTTGAGCCATCGCAGTATAAGCGGAAAGTTCAGTTTCACTTGGAGTATAATAGATCTCTCCTTCAGGCAAATCTTTGAGGCTATGATAATTTCCTTCTACATCCTTAATCAAAACAATGTCATGAACACGATCTGAGAAATTCTGGTCGCTCATCATGCCGTATTTGACAAAAACTTGTAAGAATTGCCACCACTCTTCATACTGTTTTCGTTCTTTACGAGAAACTTCTTTTAAACGATCAGCAACTTTTCTTACAATATGTCCTGAAAGTTTTTTCACATATTGATCATCTTGCAAGAAACTGCGCGATACATTGAGAGGCAAATCCGGACAGTCAATACAACCGCGTAAAAGGAATAAAAACTCAGGAATAATTTCCGGCACATTATCGGCAACATAAACCTGATTGTAAAAAACTTTGATTCGACCTTCTAATTTCTCATATTGCAAATCTATTTTCGGGAAATATAAGATACCTTTTACTCTGAATGGATAATCTAAATTCAAATGTACCCAGAATAATGGTTCTTTGCCGTCAGGAAACACTTCATAATAAAAGTCTTTATATTCCTGATCTTCAACTTCTCTTGGCATTTTATTCCATAAAGGATTCGGATTGTTGATCGGAGTTTCTTCTTGATCAGTTTGCTCTTCATCGATCTGTTCTGAAATAACCTTAAAATAAATCGGGTATTGCATGAATTGACAATATTTTCTGATGATAGAGCGCAATTCAAATTCAGAATAAGTTTCAACAGCTTCTTCGGTCAGATGCATAATGATATCAGTACCGACTTCTTGACGATTGCCTGCTGTCATTTCAAATTCAATACCTTCTTCACTTTGCCAATGTACTGCCGGTTTATCTAAGAAACAACTTTTAGTTTGAATCTCTACATTATCGGCAATCATAAATGCAGAATAAAATCCTAAACCGAAGTGTCCAATAATCTGTGATTTTGGATCCCCTTCTTCTTGATATTTCTCGACAAAATCCACTAAACCGGAATAAGCGATTTCATTAATATACTTATCGACTTCTTCTGCAGTCATTCCAAGACCATTATCTGAAATTGTTAATTGATTGGTCTTTCTATCCAAAATAATATCTATTCTCGGATTTTCAAAAGTTTCGACTTCTCCCAAATTTGAAAGATGTTGCCTCTTTGTAATAGCATCTACACCGTTAGAGACCAACTCTCGTAGAAAAATATCTTGTGAAGAATATAGCCATTGTCTGATGATTGGAAAAATATTCTCTGTCGTTACCGAAATCTTCCCTTTTTTATTCATTAAGAATAACCCCCTTTATTTTACATATAATAAGATAACATAAAACATCGTTTCGAAACAGATTCTATCTGTTGTAATTCAATGATCTTGATTGCTATTTATCTTTCAACTAAATATGATATATACTGAATTAGTCGCCAGGCTCTGTTAAGTAAAGATGAAGAAAAAGAGATCTGAAAAGCAAACTGGCGAAAGATTAACAAGAAAATCTTACCTCAAGCTTTTAGAATCAGATCAAGAATAACAAAAAAAGAAAAAGTGTGCTAA
>JAAYKK010000032.1 GCA_012522435.1 Clostridiaceae bacterium
ACAAAAAATAAAGTTATGAACTTAACTGCGATTACTGAACCAGCTGAGGTTGCAGAACTCCATTTATTTGACAGCTTGACTTTGCTTGATGTTTTGCCGGATTATTTTGATCTTGATCTGATTGATGTCGGTACAGGAGCGGGTTTGCCCGGCATACCTTTGAAAATAGCCAGACCGGAAATAAGGTTATGTTTATTAGATGCAACTAAGAAACGCCTGGACTTTCTGGACCAATGTTTAAAGAGATTATATTTAACAGATCACGCTAAAACAGTCCATGCCAGAGCTGAAGATGCGGCAAAAGATCCTATACTGCGTGAAAAATTTGATATTGCCACGGCAAGAGCGGTTGCTCCGTTAAACGTCCTGGCTGAATATTGTTTACCCTTTGTGAAATTAAATGGCTTTTTCATAGCAATGAAAGGACCGATCGGATCTGAACTAGATCAAGCAGAACAAGCTATCAGTGTTTTAGGCGGTGATCTGGCAGACGTGAGAGAATTTACCCTACCGGTGAGTAAAGCTGAACGCAGTTTGGTAATTATTCAAAAAATTTCACAAACACCAAAAAGGTTTCCCAGAAAAGCCGGAACTCCCAAAAATAATCCTCTATAAATATTTTAAAAAAATAATAATAGTGATCTGAATCACTGAACAAATTCCTAATATCCTTTAATCTACAATTGAACTAAAAAAGTTTAGTTAGTAGACAGTTTAATATTTTGATTAATGAAAGGATATGTTTATTATGAAAACAGCTTGGGAAAATTTTCAAACAGGTGAATGGACCACAACTGTAAATGTGAGGGATTTCATTCAAAAAAACTATACACCCTATGAAGGCGATGAAGATTTTTTAACAGAGCCCAGTTCGGATACATCTTTTCTATGGGATCAGGCTAACGGATTGATCCAAGATGAAATAAAGACAGGACAAATTAATGTTGACCTGGAAAAATTCAGTGGCATAGATAATTTCGGTCCGGGATATTTGGATAAAGATAAAGAATTAATCGTAGGCTTGCAAGCCGATCAACCATTAAAGAGAATTATGAATCCTTATGGAGGCTTTCGTATGGTTGAAAACTCATTGGCAGCTTATGATCTTGAAATGGACAAGAGTTTGTCCGAGAGTTTTAACCTATATCGTAAGAGTCATAATCAGGGTGTTTTTGATGCTTATACAAGCGATATGCGCAAAGCACGTACAGTCGGTCTTTTAACCGGATTACCTGATGCTTACGGTCGCGGTAGAATCATTGGCGATTACCGCAGAGTAGCGCTTTATGGTACTGATTTCTTAAAAGAACAACGCATGCTTGATAAAGCGGCATTAGAGTCAGCGCCTGCAAATGAAGAAAATATTCGCAAACGCGAAGAATTCTCTGAACAGATCAGAGCTTTTGATCAGATGAAATCAATGGCAGCCAAATATGGTTGTGATATTGGACGCCCTGCAGAAAATGCTCAAGAAGCTGTACAATGGCTTTATTTTGGTTATTTAGCAGCAGTTAAAGAAAATAACGGAGCTGCAATGTCGATTGGTAGAAATACTGTTTTCCTGGATATTTATCTGGAACGTGATCTGAAACTGGGTTTGATTGATGAAGTTAGAGCTCAAGAACTGATTGACCAGTTTATCATTAAACTTCGCTTGGTTCGTCACTTACGTACACCGGAATATGATGAATTATTTGCCGGAGATCCAACTTGGGTGACAGAGTCAATCGGTGGTGTTGGAGTTGACGGACGTCCTCTGGTTACCAAAACAACATATCGCTTCTTACATAGCTTGGACAATATTGATACTTCTCCTGAGCCTAATATGACAGTTCTCTGGTCAGAAGATTTACCGGAAAACTTCAAAAACTATTGCTCGAAAATGAGCATTAAAACCGGAGCTATCCAATATGAAAATGATGATCTGATGCGTGAGATTTACGGCGATGATTATGCGATTGCTTGTTGTGTTTCAGCAATGACAATAGGTAAAGAGATGCAATTCTTCGGTGCTAGAGCAAACTTAGCAAAAGCTTTGCTTTATGCAATCAATGGTGGCAAAGACGAAAAAAGAACCGAGAAGAATAGTGATAAACCGCTTGAAGTCATTCACGAGATTGCAATGAATGAACAAGAAGTATTGGATTATGACACTGTGCTGGCTGATTATAAAACAGTCATGAATAAATTAGCTGATCTCTATGTGAATACGATGAACACAATTCACTATATGCATGACAAATATGCTTATGAGGCCGGTCAGATGGCTTTGCATGATCCGACGGTACATCGCTATATGGCTTTCGGTATTGCAGGTATCTCAATTGTTGCGGACTCATTATCAGCAATTAAATATGCAAAAGTTAAACCGATCAGAAATGATCAAGGTATAGCTGTAGATTTTGCAATCGAAGGTGACTTCCCCAAATTTGGTAATGATGATGACCGAGTTGATTCAATTGCGGTTGAAATAACCGAATACTTTGCCGAAGCTTTAAAACGTATTCCTACATATAGAAATTCTGAGCATACATTATCTCTACTCACGATAACTTCTAACGTTGTGTACGGTAAGAAAACCGGAACTACACCTGATGGTCGTATTGCAGGAGAACCGTTTGCACCGGGTGCAAATCCAATGCATGGTAGGGACGCATCAGGTGCTTTAGCTTCGCTTAATTCGGTTGCTAAACTCCCTTATTGCCAAGTTTGCCAAGACGGTATTTCAAATACCTTCTCAATTGTTCCTGAAACATTGGGTAAAAATATGGACGAACGCAAACAAAACTTAACCGGAATAATGGATGGCTACTTCAACCAACAAGCCTTCCACGTCAATGTTAATGTATTAAATCGTGAATTGTTGATGGATGCTATGGAAAATCCTGAAAAGTATCCTAACTTAACGATTAGAGTTTCAGGCTATGCTGTTCGCTTCATCCAATTGTCCAAAGAGCATCAAGAAGAAGTTATTAAACGTACATTCCATTCAATGGTTTAAGTATGAGGTAGATCCGTGCTAAATAAAGCTGTTAAAAAAACTGATCGACAATCTAGAGAATCAGCACAGACTGTCGCGGTTCATTCCATTGAGACTATGGGCTTGGTGGATGGACCCGGCATTCGCACGGTATTCTTTCTTCAGGGTTGTCCTTTGCGTTGCGCTTATTGCCATAATCCCGACACTCAGCCATTTGAGGGTGGCGAAAGAATGACTGCAGATGACATTCTAAAAACTGCTTTGCGATATAAGAGTTATTATGGGGATGAAGGCGGCGTAACATTTTCGGGTGGTGAACCCTTAGCACAAGCAAAATTTTTGGCTGAGGTAATGCCGCTCTTAAAATCGCATGGTATCAACATTGCGCTTGATACATCAGGCTATGGTCAACAGAAATATTATGAACATGTTTTACCCTATGTTGATGTAATGCTATTAGATATAAAAGCATTTAATTATTTTGTTTTCGAACAATTAGTTGGTGCTGAGATTTCGATTTTTCTAAATTTTCTTAATAGTTTGGAACAATACGGTTTTAAAGGAAAAATTTGGTTACGTCATGTTATGATACCGGGATTGACTAATGATGATGAGTCGATGCAGAAGCTTGTTGAACTGGCATTACCGATTGCTCATCTGGTAGATCGTATTGAGATTTTGCCCTATCATACAATGGGTGCAGAGAAATATCGAGAATTAAAAAAAAGATATCGCTTACAAGAATTCCAAGAGATGGACGGTGCGGAAGCAAAATTATATGAGATTTATGCGAATAAACATTTTGCTGCCATATATCGAAAATACAGAAATGAAAATAATAAAGACAACCTTGAGTTTCAGCGAGTATTAGAAAAGAATAATAATTTTCTTTTAGCGACTACTTTGCTCAATTTGATAAAAGCCCATGCTGAAATAATAGAAAATAAGTACAAGCTAGAATTTTCCAAATCATATCGTGAAATCCTTGATTCTAAGACAGGGATCAATAAATCTCAATTGATTCGTAAAATTGGAGAATTCAAAGACTTGGGTTATATAACAACACCTGATAGTCACACTATTATATTAGAAGATCTCACAACTTTAGAAAACTATCGAATTTGAAAAATCTTACTTAAAAAAACTACCCATAATCTCCCCGAATTTAATACATAAAAGAAGCCATTGGAACAATTCCAATGGCTTCTTGCATCTTTAATTGTAATAACAAGTTTTTTTGTTCAACTATATGTATAATATATAGTAGAAAAAATAGGACACATTGATCAATGATGGCTTTCCATAATGAATCAAGTGCTCAACGAGGAGGAATCAGCTTCATGGCTGAAGATAAAAATAATAACAATGAGCTGCAGGATGCTCGCACTTTACAAGAGCAGCGAGAAGCGGAAGTAGATGCAGCGTTTCAAAACCCCGACAATTTAATTATACCTGGCGATTTGGAGCAGGAAATGAAGAAAGCATTCATTGATTATGCAATGAGTGTCATTACCGATCGGGCAATTCCTGATGTACGTGACGGCTTAAAACCGGTTCATCGCCGCATTTTATATTCAATGTATACTCAAGGCTTCACACATGATAAATCTTTTCGTAAGTGTGCTACTACAGTAGGTGATGTGCTGGGACGTTTCCATCCACATGGTGATGCAGCGGTTTATGACAGCTTGGTTCGTTTAGCTCAACCATTTTCGATGCGCCACACCATGGTTGAAGGTCATGGTAATTTCGGCTCGCGCGACGGTGACCCCCCGGCTGCTTACCGATATACTGAAGCTCGTCTGACTAGACTATCCGGTGAAATGATGACCAATATCAATAAAGATACGGTCAACTTTCAACCTAACTTTGATGAGCACGATATGGAACCGGAAGTTTTACCGGCACCTTTCCCAAATTTATTAGTTAATGGTTCAACCGGTATTGCTGTAGGAATGGCCACTAATATTCCACCGCATAATATGGGTGAGACGATTGATGCAACAATTCATTTAATTAATCATCCCGAGGCAACTCCGGATGATTTGATGGAGATTGTTCCGGGACCTGATTTTCCGACTGCCGGAATAATCATGGGTAATGCAGGAATCAGATCGGCTTATCGTACCGGCAGAGGCAGAATTGTTGTTCGAGCCCGAGCGGAAGCGGAAGAAATGCGTAATGGACGTTATCGGATTGTGGTCCATGAGTTACCCTATCTCGTAAATAAAGCTCGTTTGATCGAACGGATTGCCGATTTGATGAAAGATAAGCGAATTGAAGGAATTTCAGATATTCGAGATGAGTCTGATCGTAATCAAGAAGTAAGGATTGTGATTGAATTACGTCGGGATGCAACACCAAATGTTGTCTTAAATCAGTTGTACCGTCATACACAGATGCAAGATACATTCAGTGCAAATGTGTTAGCCTTGGTCAAAGATCAAGACAATAATTATGTTCCGAAAATTGTTAATTTAGTTGAAGCCTTACAGGAATTTATTGATTTCAGACGCGAGGTTATTACACGTAGAACTCAATTTGATTTGGAAAGAGCTGAAGCCAGAAAACATATTGTAGAAGGCTTGCAGCTGGCAATTGATCATATTGATGAAGTAATCAGCATTATTAGAGCTTCGGAGAGCGAAGCTGATGCCAAACGAAATTTAATTGAACGTTTCGCTCTTTCGGAAAAACAAGCTCAACATGTAGTAGATATGCGTTTGGGTCGTCTGTCCGGTTTAGAGAGAGATAAGCTGGAAAAAGAGGCTGCTGATTTGCTAGAAAAAATTACTTATTTCAATCAAATTCTGACTGACTCTAAACTCTTAGACGAAATCGTTATCGATGAACTGTTGGCAACTAAGAGAAGATACGCCAATGAGCGTCGTACATACATAGATCCTGCACATAATTTCCAATTAGATATTGATGATGAATCATTAATTGAGGAAGAACAATTGGTTATTACTATGACCAATAAAGGCTATATAAAGAGTTCTTCGATTGAAACTTATTCTGCTCAACATCGCGGTGGTCGAGGAATTACGGGTATTCAAGCCAGGGATGAGGATTTTGCGGATACAATCCTCACAACCTCAACACATGATATTCTTTTATTCTTTACCAACAAAGGCAATGTCTATCATCTAAAAGGATATCAAGTACCTGAAGCCGGACGATATGCAAGAGGAATGGCGATTGTCAATTTGTTACGTCTCAGTGCAGATGAAGAGATATCAGATTTAATTCCGATTGAGACTTTTGACCAGGATGTTTATTTACTGATGTCAACCAAGAACGGTTTAATAAAGAAAACCGAATTGCGTGATTATCGTAATATTCACCGCGGTGGTTTAATTGCAATTAATTTACGTGAAGATGATGAACTGGTCGGTGTAAAACTTGTAGCAGATAAAGATGATGTCATACTTGCCACTAATCAAGGTAAAGCAATTCGTTTCAAACAGAGTGATGTTCGTGCTACTGCTCGTAATACAATGGGCGTAAAAGGAATGACACTTGCCAAAGATGATTTCGTGATCGGTATGGTAACCACTGAATCTGACGGCAGGTTGTTAATTGTCACTGAAAACGGATACGGTAAAAGTACTGATCTAAGTGAATATCGGGTCCAGAATCGCGGTGGTAAAGGTTTGATTACCTATAGAATAACCAAACGTACGGGCAAAGCGGTACAAGCTGCTCTGCTTTCTAAAGATCATGATGATTCTGATATCCTCTTAATTAACGATCAGGGCATCGTAATTCGCATTTCAACGTCTGAAATTCCTGTCCTTTCACGTAATACCTTAGGGGTAACCTTGATGCGTGCTCAAGAAGGTGAGGGCAAAGTTGTAGACTTGGCAATTGTTTATCCGGAAGAAAACGGTGATCGGGAAGTTGAAGAACAGGAAGATCATGAAGATCAAGATGGTCAAGATCAAATAGATCGGGAAATAGCGGAGCAAGAAAATGACAATGAACCAGATGAGGAAACCGATCATATTCCTGAAGAAGATGAAACGATAGAGTTAGATCCGCTTGAAAACCAAGAATAAAACTATTAAGGAGTTTTTTAATGTTAAATTTTGATTTTTGTAGTCCAACCTATTTTGCATTTGGCAAAGATACTGAAGAAAGAACAGGTGAATTGGTCAAGAGATTTGGCGGTAGTAAAGTATTGATTCATTATGGTGAAGGTTCTGTTGAGCGAAGCGGCCTTTTAAACAGAGTGAAAAAATCTCTCCAAGAAAGTGAAATAGAGTTTGTTGAGTTAGGAGGGGTTCAGCCAAATCCGAGAGCGAGCCTGGTTTATGAAGGGATCGAATTATGTCGTGAAGAACAGGTCGATTTCATCCTGGGTGTTGGCGGCGGAAGTGCTGTTGATTCAGCCAAGGCGATTGCGGTAGGGGTTCCTTATGATGGTGACTTTTGGGATTTGTATGAACAAAGACCTGAAATAGAAGAAGTCATACCGGTTGGAACAATCATTACCCTTGCAGCTACCGGCAGTGAAGGCTCAAACTCCTCAGTTATTACCCAAGAAAAAGGTTGGAAAAAATATGGATTCAGATCAGAATTGATTCGTCCAGTATTTAGTATCATGAATCCGGAATTAACCTATACATTGCCTCCTTATCAAACAGCGTGCGGAATTGTCGATATGCTTTCTCATATTTTGGAACGTTATTTCAGTAATACAAAAGAAGTTGATCTAACGGATAGAATGTCTGAAGCGGTAATGAAATCAATTATCGACAATGCTTTTATTGTGATGAATGATCCGGAAAATTATGGTGCCAGAGCAAATCTGATGTGGGCCGGAAATATTGCTCACAATGACACTCTAGGCGTTGGGCGTGAACAGGATTGGTCCTCTCATCAAATAGAACATGAATTATCGGCTTTATATGATGTAGCTCATGGAGCCGGCTTAGCTGTTGTTCTTCCGGCATTTATGAAATTTACCATGCCCAAACATGTGATGCGTTATGCTCAACTCGCAAATCGAGTATGGAATATGGATATTAACTTCGAAGATCCAAAGCAAACTGCATCTAAAGGGATTGCTGCTTTTGAAATGTTCTTTAAAATGATTGGTATGCCGACTACCTTTGAGGAACTTGGTGCAAAAGAAGAAGATATTCCTCAATTAACATCAAAGGTAAGAATTAAAGGAGACGGTGAGATATTAGGTTTCTTTGAACCGTTGACCAGAGATGATATAAGATCTATTTATCAACTTTGCGTAGGATAGTTAAAGTTAATTTACTTAAAACTCATAGAAGATATAATTCTTTTATGAGTTTTTTTATAGGAAGGTTTATATGTATAGAGAATTTTCAGCACAGACGATGGAAGGATTCGATCCAAGAAAAAACTGGCAACGTTCAGAATTGCCGGAAGAAGCTACTTGGAATTTAGCTCCGATTTTTATTTCGGATGAAGATTGGGAAACAGCTTTTGTAGCATTGAGAGATAAGCTCGAAGATGCGGATAAATACTCAGGTAAATTATCCGATTCAGCAGACCAATTGCTAGCTGGAATAAAACATCAAGAGACTTTGGCTCGTGAGGCAAACTTGTTATTACAATATGCTTATTTAAAAAGAGACCAGAATCAAGCTGATTCCAAATATTCGGGAATGCAAGCCAGAATTGCACAGCTCTTTTCTCAAATCATGGGCAAATTGGCTTTTATGAAGCCTGAATTATCCCAGATAAAACCTGAAACAATCAAACAATTCTTAGAAGAAAATTCTCAACTTAAAATTTACGAACATTTTTTTAAAAATATAGAAAGACATAAAGCACACACATTAAGTGAAAAAGAAGAAACACTACTTGCTAAAGCAGGTGATATCTTTGATGCGGGTGCAAATGTTTTTGCAGTATTCAGTAATGCTGATCTTAAGTTTCCTATTCTAAAAACTGAAGATGATGTTGATGTCCAAATTACTCAGGCGAATTACATTTCTTTAATGGAAAATACAAATCGAGAAGTTCGTAAAATAACATTTGAAGAATATTATGGCACTTATAAGAAATTTGAAAACACTTTGGCAATGACTTTGCAAAATCAAATCAAGCAGGATAATTATTTTGCAGAAGTTTATGGACATGAAAGTGCACGAGTTGCAGCTTTATTTGATAATGCTATACAAGAAAAAGTGTATGACCAACTCTTGTCTACGGTATCAACCAATCTGGATTTATTGCACAGATATGTACGTGTCCGCCGAGAAGCCTTGGGCTTAGATGAACTACATTGCTATGATCTCTATACTCCGATGGTGGCTGATGTTGACTTCAGATTTACTCCGGCTGAAGCTCAGGAATTAGTAATTAAAGCACTGGAGCCCTTGGGGGAGGAGTATGTTTCCGTGATCAAGAAGGCTTTCGCAGAAAGATGGATTGACTGGTTTGCAAATGAAGGTAAACGTTCAGGAGCATATAGCTCCAGTGGCGCTTATGACTCCAAGCCGTATATTCTGCTGAACTGGCAAGGATCACTGGATTCGGTATTTACTTTAATTCATGAGTTAGGGCATTCAGTTCATTCTTATTTTTCAATCAAAAATCAACCATATGTTTATAGCAGTTATTCCATTTTCTTAGCGGAGATTGCTTCAACTACAAATGAAAACTTGCTTACTCACTATCTCTTGGAAACAGAGACTGACCCTCTGCGGAGACGCTACATCATCAATCATTATCTAGATGGTTTCAAAGCTACGGTATTCAGACAAACTCAATTTGCTAAATTTGAGCATGATATACATCAAGCAGAACAAAACGGTACTCCCTTAACTGCTGACTATTTGAATCAATTATATGCTGAAATCAATGCTGAATTTTATGGTGAGGAACTTTATCCTGATCCTCAGATTGCAAATGAATGGTTAAGGATTCCGCATTTTTACTTTAATTATTATGTATACCAATATGCGACCGGTTTCAGTGCTGCTACATCTTTTGCAAAACAGATTATAGATCAAGGCTCACCTGCCGTAGATAGATATCTAAAATTTCTCAAGGCTGGTAGTTCAGATTATCCGCTACAAGTTTTGGAAAATTCCGGTTTAGATATGACAACTGCAGAACCGATTGAACAAGCATTAAAAACATTTGAGCATTATTTAGATTTATTTGAAGAAACCAAAAATAATTTATGAATATAAAAGGCCTAAGCGAATAAATTGTTATTTCGCTTAGGTCAATCTATAAAAAAGCAAATTATTTAAGAAACTCTTAACTCTTTTAATTTACACATCAGATGTAAAGAATTATTATATTATTAGATAATACTTATAATCTAATAAGTTACTGAAGGAGCAGAGCATGAATAATTCATATGACAATCAAGGTAATTATGGTCCTCAAGAGGAACATAATCCGACTCAAGGTTACGATCCTAATCAACCTGATTATTACGCTCAGGAAAATTATCAAGCTCAAAATCCTGACCCTAACCAAAGTTATGGCCAAAATCAGGGTTATGATCCAAATCAGGGCTATGATCCAAATCAGGGCTATGACCCTAATCAAGGATATGCCCCTAACCAAAGTTATGATCCGAATCAAGCTTATGGCCAAAACCAGGGTTATGATCCAAATCAGAATTACGAGCCAAACAACAATGACTACCAGACAGGTTATGAGCCTTACCCGGATTATAATTCAGGATATTATGAAGGACAGGATGCAGAATTTACACCTGTAGATCCTGAAATGTATTATGCAGAAGAAGATCTCGAAGAAGCTGCCAGAAGAAAGAAAATACTTTGGATATCTCTAAGTTCTGTTGCCGGATTACTTTTGCTGGTGGCATTATTTTTTGGCTTGAGAGCTTTGCTCAATAAAAATATAAAAAATGTAACTTTTAAAAAAGAAAATCCTTTAGGTCCGAGTAAAGAAATAAATATTACTTTACCTTCCAAAAAAGACTTACCTTCAATATCTGTATCTGAAGAAACTAAAAAAGATGGAGCGTTACATTTGCCGAGGACTTCAAGTACCAGACCGACTTATTCAACGCATCAAACAACACAGCCGACAACACAAAAATTAGTAGTCTCAGAAATTAGTACAACTACCACTCAAACACCAACAACTACGTCTGCGCAGACTCCAACCACTTCTGCTCCGACTACTGTTTCAACTACTATGCCTACCACTACACCGGCAACTACGACTACTACTGCACCAACAACTACGCCAACAACCACACCAACAACCACTCCGACTACAACTCCTACGACTACGCCTACCACCACGCCCACGACCACACCTACTACAACTGAAAAACCGGAGCCCAGTTGGCCATTGCCTGCTGAAGAAGTATCATATCCGGCATTTCCAACACCAATTGCACCGAATCCTGAATTGCCCGCCTTAATTGCGGAGTTGCCGGAAGATGTAGTTTTGTCAGGAAATGGAAAAGCAAGGGCTTATTCAACGAATGAGACAGAGATTACTGTTGAGAATTCATCGGGAACTCATGATTTGGTCGATTTGACGGAACAAGTCGACAAAGTCCTAGCAGTTAGTGAAGATGCGGTTTTCTATCAATCGGGTGATAAATTATTCAGAGTAAATATTTCAGATTCGACAATTACTGAGATTACCGATGCTGAAAACTATACTGAAAATACAATTAAAACGGATATCAATGGTAATTTACTTTACTGGAATGGTAGTGTTATCTACGGTTTAGAATCAGGAGCAGATCAACCGGAGAAAATATCCGATGTTGCTAATGATATTAGGATACAAAGTGATTTATTGGCTTTCGTTAACAATTCAAATCAAGTTGAGTATCTGGATTTGTCGGATAAGCTTAATCAAGGAAATGTAAAAACTTTACCTGCAGATCAAGCGGTAGATGATTATGCGATAGCTACGGATGGCTCTGCAATAACATATAAGTCAGGCAAAGATTTATTTGTATATTATGAAAACAAAAAATATCATTTATCTGAAGATTGCTCAGGTTTCTTCTTAACAGATAATCCTCAGATTATTGCAGTATTAAAAAATGATACTAAGGTTGAAGTTTATCAAATTGGAGATCCTTTTGAGATAATAAGCAGCCATGAGAATGTAGATAATAGTACCTTTTATGATAATCAAACAATTAATTATGGTGGAAATTATTTGTATGGTAATTCCTCAAGTTTAAATTTTTAGTCTTATAGCATTAAAGCTGAGGCTTGCTTATGAAACAACTTTGCGATCTATTACTAATTTGTAGTTTGTTCGTTATGGATAGTTTGTTGATCTGAACAGG
Source organism: Clostridiaceae bacterium (assembly GCA_012522435.1). Classification (GTDB taxonomy): domain Bacteria; phylum Bacillota; class Clostridia; order Saccharofermentanales; family DTU023; genus UBA5436. The sequence goes on from JAAYKK010000032.1 coordinate 12,273, forward strand.
AAATGCTGCCTAATGTGAAACAAGTTCGCTGTTCTTAAGTTAGAAGCCTTCTAAGTTGTTTGAAAACTATCGGCTAATTATCCATGTTCTTCAAGATTAAGTCTCTGAGGGGAATAAAGACAATTTCCAGGAAGACTTCTATAATGAGGCAGTAAATAATTAAGACACTGCTTATATCCGGTGGACCAAAAGTATTTTATATTAAATTATTATATTGTTATATAAGGTAATAAAAACAGTTCTGAGAAGGGAAAGGCCTATTTGAAGCCTGAACGCCCGGGTTAGTTGTTATTGTTTTACAAATAGGGGATAAAGGCAAAATAAAAGGTTGACATAGAAAAAAGTGTTTGTTATTATTGTCAGGCACTCAAAAAAGAGTGCGTCCAACGGACCTTG
>JAAYKK010000033.1 GCA_012522435.1 Clostridiaceae bacterium
CATCAATCAGATCAAGATCAAAATAATCCGGCAAAACATCAAGCAAAGTCAAGCTGTCAAATAAATGGAGTTCTGCAACCTCAGCTGGTTCAGTAATCGCAGTTAAGTTCATAACTTTATTTTTTGTTAGCAAATCAGAAAAATAAAGAGTAAAACTTTGCAATGTTTCTTCAGAAAAATCAAACTCGCTATAAGTCAAGATGTTTTTGATCTCTGTATATAGTTCTGATTTAATTTGTTCTCTCATATAAGTTTCCTCAATGTGCTTTTATTTTTTCAACAAGATTTGTCAAAACTAATCTAAACTGTCTGCTCTTCTTAGATGTTCTTCAAGTGCGACAATTAAGACCGAAATATCAGCAGGTGAAACACCCGAAATTCTTGCAGCTTGCCCTAAAGACAAAGGTCTCAACTCAGTTAGTTTTTGCCTGGCCTCTTCTCGCAAACCTGAAATCTCTGAATAGTTAAAATTCTCCGGCAAAAGACGTTTCTCCATTTTTTTGAAACGTTCAATTCGTTCTTGTTCAACTTTAATATAGCCTTCATATTTTATTTCTACTTCAACACTATAGCTATCAGCTTGATTAAGTTGAGGCCTCTTGGGATCAACCGGCTCCAGATCGGAATAGCTGAGCTCCGGTCTACGTAATAGTTCAGCAAGACTGACATTACCGGTTTTAACAGCACTATTTTTCTTTTGCAAGATTTCAGCCAAAGCCCCTTGATAAGGTATCCGAGTCTTAGCCAAACGTTCAATCTCAGAATCAATCCTGTTCATTTTTGCTTTAAACTTTTGATAACGTTGTTCCGGAATCAAGCCTATTTGATAACCTATTTCAGTCAAACGTCGATCCGCATTGTCTTGGCGCAAGATCAAACGATATTCTGCACGGCTGGTCATCATGCGATAAGGCTCATTAGTTCCCTTGGTCACCAGATCATCAATCAGAACACCAATATAGGCATCAGAACGTTGCAAAATAATTGGCTCTTTATTCTCTATTGCTCGGGCAGCGTTAACTCCCGCTATTAAACCCATGCCGGCTGCTTCTTCATAGCCTGATGAACCGTTGACTTGACCTGCAAAATATAAATTATCGACCAATTTTGATTCAAGCGACAAGTTTAGAGAAGTTGGATCAATTAAATCATATTCAATTGCATAACCAATCCGCAAAATTTCAGCATTTTCTAAACCGGAAATAGTTTTGAGCATTTCGTATTGCACATCTTGCGGCATAGAACTTGATAGACCCGCTGCATAGTACTCTTCCGTTCCCAAACCCGTCGGTTCAAGAAAAACATGATGTCTTTCATGATGAGGAAATTTTACATATTTATCTTCAAGTGACGGACAATAACGTGGTCCCGGACCTTTAATTACACCACTGTATAATGGTGACCGATCGATATTGTCCATAAACAATTCTTGAGTTTCTTTACTGGTCCAAGTCATATAACAAGGTAATTCCGCTTTGGTCTTCCATTCCGGGTCTTCATCATTTTCAAAACTGAAAGGTAAAGAGACCGGATCATTACCCTGAACTTCACATTTATCATAATCTATCGAACGCCCGTTGATTCTGACCGGGGTACCAGTTTTAAATCTTGCTAAGGGAATTTTCAATTCTTTCAAAGTTGAGCTTAAGCCTATTGCAGGGGATAAGCCGTCGGGACCGCTATCATAAATTGCATCACCGATAATGACCTTACTGTCCAGGAAAGTACCGGTAGCAATGATTGTCTTTTTTGCTTTATAATACATTCCGTCTTTGGCGATAGCACCCAGAACTTCCGGGTTATTTGCAGAATCCGTCTGATCATAAATCAGGTCAACAATTTCAGCCTGAATTAAAAATAAATTTTCTTCTAATTCCAGACGATGTTTAATTTCTGCTTGATATGCTTTGCGATCAATCTGGGCTCTGGAAGAAATCACGGCAGGTCCTTTGGAAGAATTTAACAAACGAAATTGAATCGTATGACAATCTGCTGCTTTACCCATTTCTCCACCTAAAGCATCAATTTCACGCACTAATTGTCCTTTAGCTGTGCCTCCAATATTTGGATTGCATGGCAAATTAGCAATGCTTTCCAAAGTCATAGTAAATAAAGCCGTTTTAAATCCTAACCGTGCTGCCGCAAAAGCAGCTTCAGATCCGGCATGTCCCGCACCCACAACAATTACGTCATAATCGCCCGCATACCATTGATTTTCTTTTATATCTCTAATTTTCATAATGCTAACTTTTTATTCTATGAATCTGATTATAAATTAATACTTATTATCTTATTTCCCTACACAAAATTCTGAAAAGATCGTTTCAATTAATTCTTCAGATACTTGATCGCCCGTAAGTTCAGCCAACTCTTCAGCAGCTGCCTGTAATAAGCCAGAAATCAGATCTAAATGAATCGCTTGTGCAAATCCGTCTTCAGCCTGTCTAACCCGGTCTAAAGTCTTTTGCAAAATCTGACGATGACGCAAATGGGTAATCATAATTGAATCGCTTTCAGCATCTTCCAAACTTTCAAAAAAGTCTAAAATGTACTTTTTTAAAGATTCAGCTTTTTGATCTTCAAATTTAGAAAAATCAACGATATCTAAATCATGATCCAACTTTGTCAAATTTTGTTCCAACCAATTCAATAATTTTTGATGATCAGGTAGATCTTGTTTACCGGCAACCAAAACAATTTGTTTTTGTTGTTCAATTAAATTCTCAACTTCCGCCAGATCTTCTTGCCAAAGTTCTTCATCTTCAGGTGAAAACAAATAGATGATTAAATCTGCTTGTGCAATTGCTTGATAAGCACGTGCTATACCTTCTTTCTCCACCACATCTTCTGTAGTTCGAAGACCGGCGGTATCGGTTAAATGCACGGATAAGCCCTCTAATGTGATATGTGCTTCAATAATATCTCTGGTTGTACCCGGAATTGAAGTTACGATGGCTTTTTCTTGACCTAAAATTACATTGAGCAATGAAGATTTTCCTACATTAGGTCTCCCCGCTATAACAACATGCAATCCTTCCCGAACGATTCTGCCCTGGGCAAAACTTGAAACAGCACTGTTAAGTGTCTTTTCAATCTGCTTAATTTCGGCTAGAATTTTCTGTCTTTGCTCCGGCGTATCTTCGTTTTCCGGGAATTCTATGATCATCTCCATTTGAGCTAGAATTTGATAAAGATTTTCCCGGATTGATTTTATCTCTTCTGAAATTCTGCCACTCAATTGCTGTAATGCTACTTGATTTTGCCGACTTGATTCAGCAGAAATCATGTCCATTACGCCTTCAGCTTCCGTTAAATCCAATTTACCGTTTATAAATGCTCGACGCGAAAATTCTCCGGGACCTGCAGGCATTGCTCCTTGATCGAAAAGACTCTCCAATATAGCCTGTTTAATATATTGACCGCCATGACAGGATATTTCATACATATCTTCTCCTGTGTAGGAATTTGGGGCCGCAAAATGTGTTAATACAACTTGGTCTATAATTTTCTTTTGATCTGCAGAATACCAATAACCGACACCGACTGTGTAAGGTTCCATTTGGGAAGCAGGTTTAAATCTTTTGCTAAGTGGTTTAAATAAATGATCACAAATTTCAGCGGAATCTGAACCGCTTAATCTAATCACAGCTATGCCGCTTATTCCGGCCGGTGTAGAAACAGCGGCAATGGTTGCCGCTGTTGAATGCTTTATCATATCTTTTTTTTGCATTTTACTCTTTAATATTATTCTTTCTCAGGAGCGATCACCACACAACGTTCGGGTTCTTTTCCTTCGCTATAAGTTTTTACTCCTTCATAATCCTGTAAAGCAATATGAACCTGTCTGCGCTCTGCGGGAGACATCGGTTTTAAGGTGTATCTTTTTCCGGTACGTAATACACGATCAGCGGAACGTCTTGCATTTTGAGCCATGTTTTTAATTCTCCGCTCACGATAGCCGCCAATATCCAAAGATACTCTGGTATATTCTTCCCGGTCTTTATTTACAGCTAAAATTGTTAAATATTGCAATGCGTCGAGTGTCTCACCTCTACGTCCGATAGCTGCGCCTACATTATCACCTATAATATTGAGGTGCAATGTACCTTCTTCATCAAAATAAGAAGACATTTTCCCATGGATACTCAAACTTTGCATAACTGTTGCAACAAATTTCACAGCAGATTGTTCAATCTCTTCTTGCTCTGCCAAATTGACTTCCGGATCAACTGTTTGAGTTTGTTCTTTATCATTTACAGCTTGTTTCGCTTGAGCGGTTTCCACAACTTCTGTTGATTCCGAAACAGAAATACGAACAATTGCATCCTTACGACCAAAACCGAATAAGCCTCCGCTGTCACCTTCTTCTAATACTTCAATCTGCACTTCTGTTTGTGAAACGCCAAGCTCCGCTAGACCTTTTTCTACAGCGTCGTCCACAGTTCGTGCTGAAACTTCTATTGTTTGTGTCATCTTACACTTCTCCTTTTGTTATAACTCTCGTTGTTCTCTTCCAAAGCAAGTCTGAATGGTTTGGTATAGAAATAGTAAATGAATAGAGATTGCAGGATTGCCATAAAGCTATTCACAACCCAGTAAACACCCATCGCTGAAGGTAAAGCAAAAATTGTCCAAATCATGATTACGATCATGAACACATTCATCCCCTTCATCATACCGGGATTTGCCTGATCCTGTTGAGCTTGATCTGCTTTAGCAGGATTTTGTTTTGCCCGCTCAATCTCTGCTTTATCAATTTCTTTTGCTTGGGAAACTTTTCTAGTCAAGATCATTTGAATAATCATCGCGATGATTGTCAAAACAGGTAAGATTAAAAGCGGCAAATATATACGCCAATTATCACCAAATACATCAGCCGGACGCCAAGATGGTGTCATTCCCAAATTAAGTCCGAAAAAATCCAAATCGATCAATTGGTCTAATTTTAAATAGCCTTTCTCGACTACATCACCTAAAGCGCTGGAGTTGCTTTGTAAAATAGAAATGATCGGGATATCGGAACGCACAATTAATTTTTGAGCAGCTTCACTGACTAAGTTGTTATTGGTTAAATATTCACCAATTGCTGCAATATTTTCAGTACTTACTCCACCAATGTAGTGCAAGGGCATCTGAAATATCCTGAAAACAGGAAGTATTAATACTAAACGCAAAATCGACGGTAAACAACCCGAGGTAAGGGAAACACCATTCTTCTTAAATAATTCGGATTGTAATTGTTGTTGCATTTGTTGATCATCGGGATACATACGTTTGATCTCATTAATCTCGTCTTGCAAACCTTGTTGCTTCAACATTCCTTTTTGAGATTTTATTCCAAATGGAATCAAAATAACATTAAGGAAAATTGTAAAGACGATGATGACTATGCCATAGTTTTCCAACCAAGCATACATATTTCTCAGAATCCAACCGAATAAGTTATAGAGTGGATCCATGAGTCCCATCATCACAGGTAGAGTTGGCATTAATATACTCCTTTAAGTATCTATATAGTAATCTTTATTTTATTAATCTTTACTTTCTTTATCCCTTGTCGGTACGGGATCATAGCCGCCCCGACTAAATGGATTACATCTCAGTATACGCCAGATCGCAAGAAATATTCCTCTAAAAAATCCCCATATTTGTATTGCTTCTATAGCATATTGTGAACACGTGGGATAATATTTACAGCTCGGTGGCTTAAAAGGTGAAACTCTTCTCTGATAAAGCTTTATTAGTTTTATTGCCCATCTGCCCAACATAATTCAGACTTCACTTTTTTATAAATCCGCCTGAGGACAATAAATCTTGGCATCTCTGATCAATTTGTTCCACGAAGTCAACAGCTTATGGTAATTTGTCACTTGGGCAGAAAATCTACCTACTAAAACCAAGTCATATCCGGTACATATTACATGTTCATTCGCTCGATATACTTCACGTAGCCAACGCTTCACCTGATTTCGTCTGACACTTCCCTTGACCTGTCTGGAAACGGTTATTCCCAACATTATGCGATCATCATTACGTGGCCGAACATAGAGTGTGAGATGTTTAGTATTGTAGTATTTGCCTTTACGGAATACTCGATCAAATTCATAATTCATCTTCAGCATCTCTGTTCGCTTCATGCTGATCACCTTATACAATATTTTTACATAAATTTATTAAAATTAAAGTATGTAAATATGAAAAAACTTAGGCATTATTAGCTTGTAAGTTTTTTTCTACCTTTGTTACGTCTGCGTCTAAGTACTTTTCTACCGCCAGCGGAACTCATGCGTTTACGGAAACCATGAACTCTTTTACGTTTACGTTTTTTGGGCTGATATGTTCTTTTTGGCACTTTCATCACCTCCCAAAGTATTGTTATTTCAGTATTTTTCCTGAATCTTCAGCTTTAAGATTATACAATTTGAATCTATTCAAGTCAAATAAACTACACTTTGCTTGACCGGATTATTTATATTTTAATACGGTTAATTTCTTTGATATCTAAAAGTATTTCTTTTTCAATTCTTAAGTTGTCTTTACGAACATCTTCTGCCGTTTCAACTACCTCTATATCTGTTATTCTTGCAGGCTTACGTCTCTTTTTATATTTTCTTTTAGGCTTTTTATAGTTTTGTTTGGTCTGTTGTTGTGCTTTTTTATTTTGTTTATTATGTGTTTGACCATTTTTTCTTTTTGCTTTGGTCTGGACATTCTTAACTTGGGTTAAATCCTCTTCTGCCCCGAAAGTATATTGTTTAACCTCTGTAGCAGGAGTATTCGTAAGATTATCCTCTTTTCTTTCTTTATTATTCATGTTTTCACCTTTTATTCCTTAATCGAAAAAACTCTTTTTCCATTTTCAGTTGTAGTTTTTGCAATAATAGCGATATCTTGAGCACGTAATTTGGCAATTTCTTCACCTATATAAGGTAAATAAGATGATTCATTACGTTTGCCTCGTTTGGGTTCCGGGGTTAAATAAGGTGCATCAGTTTCAATTAATAATTTTTCTAAAGGAATCTTTGTAGCAATTTCTTTTGATTTCCTGGCATTTTTGAAGGTTACCGGCCCGTCAAGACCGATTGTGAATCCCATTGCCATTAAGAGCTGAGCACTTTCCCAGCTACCTGAAAAACAATGTGCTACTCCTGGTTCCTTCTGTAAAAATCCTTGTTCGTATGCCCAGCGCAGCATTTCATAACTTGCTTGAAAAGCTTCTCGTTCATGAATAATTACTGGTAATTGTAACTCATAAGCCAACAACAATTGCTCTCGGTAAACCTGTTTTTGCACATTGCGCGGCGATAAATCCCGATAATGGTCAAGACCAATCTCACCAACTGCAACAATTGGATTAGCACGTCCAAGTTTCTTAGCTCTGGTCGCAGTTTTTTGATAAAGATTCTTCAACTTTTGAGCTGAGTTGGCATTCCATCTTTTTGAATCGTGTGGATGAAAACCAATCGAACAGTATACATGGTCGTATTCCAACGCAAGCTCAACTGCTTGTCTTGAATCTTCCAGATAAGAGGTTGCTAATAGAATATAATCTACACCTGCTTTCTTTGCTCTGGCAAAGACCTGAGCTCGATCTTTAGAAAAAGCTTTATCCTGCAAATGAACATGTGTATCAAACCAAGTCAGTTTAGCCAATTTCAGCACCTGCCTCCACAGCTTGATCTACAATCAATAATTTCAAACTTCCGTCTGAGTTCTCAGCTGAAAGCAACATCCCGTGAGATTCTATACCCATTATTTTTCGCGGTTCCAGATTAGCGATCAAAGCAACATTTTTACCAATCAACTCTGCCGGGTCATAATATTCGGCAATTCCTGAAACAATTGTTCTTTGCTCCGAACCTAAATCAATCTTAAATTGTAACAAACGATCCGCTTTTTCTACTTTGATACATTCCTTTACTCTACC
>JAAYKK010000135.1 GCA_012522435.1 Clostridiaceae bacterium
TAGCTGCTGTTGTTACTTCAATTATTCCGGCGAATGTATCGTTGGTTATGTTAGTGTTTATTGGAGTTATCTCGGGAGCAGCTGCTTTCTCATCCGCCAGAAAACGTTATTATGGAGCTATGATGTTTGGTGTGGCTATACCGCTATTCGAATTAGTAAATAATAAGATCAATTCGCTTGTGAATGTTTTAGGCACTGCAGGACAAAATACGGTTCAATTAGCGGAAGCCGGATATGCATCGGGTTTTACAATTCTGGCACAAGGGGCAATGACTACAGCAATTCTTTATGCTTCAATTTTACATCTGATTATTGATCATAAGTGGTTCCAAGTAGCAATTTTCTTTTTTGTTTCTACGTTATTATCTTTCATCGGATTAATTCACGCACAGGAGTTGGCCATAAATCCAAATCCCGAGATCAGTCTGAGTTATTTGGTTTTAGCAATCTTATTTCTTATAGTAGGATTATTAAGGAATCAAAAGAAGAAAAGACTCTAAGTTTGTATATTCTTGTATTTGTTAATTAATTAACAACAAAATGTAATAATAAGTTTTTATATATAATCCAATATTGATTGTTGTAAACAATAATTTTGATATAATAAAATGGTGACTTTTGAGGAGAGTAATATTTCGTGAAACTAGTGAATCTAATTGTAATTGCAATGATAATAATTATTATTGGATATGAAGCCTATTTAATTCTAAAACGTAATCGAACAGTAGAGGTTAAGGGCACAGATGATTTTTTAGTTTTAATGATAATTTTATTAATTATACTATTATTGTTTCCTTTTAATGAAAACGAATTAGTTGAAGAGGCAGTTAGAAATCTTTTAGCTATAGTAGCAGTAATAAGTAGTTTATTTGTAAAAAGAGGTGTCAACAATAAAGGGTTAGTGAAGATTTGTTTTATTATACCCTGGGATAAAATTGAATCAGTTGTTGTTGAAGAAAGTAAGAGTAGCAGTAAAGGGATTTTTCATTTCTACTTGAAATCCGGTCTGATCAGTAAATGGAAGCTTCAATTCGGTTTGCGGCAAGTAGAGCCTGCCTTAGATTTATGCGCAAGCAAGGTTAAAGATGTGAAGGTAGAGCCTGAATTATTTCAAAAAATTGAAAAATATAAAAAAATGTTTTAAAACCGATTTATTTAAAAATAGGAGACTTATTAATAAGTATTATGGCATTGAAACTACCGATAAAAATGTTGGTGTTAGATTTAGACGGAACGCTTTTAGATGACAATAAGGTGATTAGTGAGCGCAGTAAACGAGCCTTAAGTCAATTAAAAGAAAAAGGTGTATGTATTGTTTTTGCATCAGGTAGGACTAATTTCATGATGGAGCTATACAGAGAGCCTTATGTGGTATGTGATTATCACATTTCATTTAACGGAGCAATGACCGAAGATTTAGCGAAAAGAGAAATTTTAGATCACGTTTCCTTGGATAGTGAAAGTTGCGGTTTTATTTGGGATTTTCTGGCTGAAAAAGCAGCTGCTTATACGGCTTATAGTGAAAATATGATGTTTTACAAAGAACAAAATAATAAACTGATTAGCAAGAAAATGGATAAGTACGTAAGCTTAGCCGCTTCAGAAAACATAATAATTAATCCTGCTCGTACTGAATTAAACTCAGGTGAGACAGTGAAGGGGGGAGATAATCAAATCTTGAAGTTTGTAGCGTATGAAGAAGATCCTTTATGGATCAACCAATTTGAGACGTTTTTAGGTGAATTGGATCAAGTCAGATCTGAAGCGACAGGCTATGGTTTGACCGGAGTCTTTGATGTAAATGTCTCAAAAGAAAGAGCGATCCGTAAATTATGTGATCGCTTGGAGATTTCTGACACCGAGGTTTGTGCGATTGGAGATTATGATAATGATCTCAACATGTTCAATGTATCAGGTGTCAAAGTGGCAATGAGAAATGCTACTAAGGATCTCAAAAAACATGCTGATTATATCTGTCCGACAAATAATGAAGACGGTGTAGCGTGTTTTATTGAAGAATATATTATTTAGGAGGATTTCAAGTGGATTATATTCTAGATTTAGTGATGCGACAAATCTTCGGTCAACCATTTATGTTGATGGCGATTGTTGTCTTCATCGGTTATATCGCAATGAAAGAAAGTTTTGGCAAAGCATTAATGGGTGCAGCCAAAGCTGCTATTGGATTGTTGGTTATGGGTATGGGTTCCGGTGCTTTGATCGGTAATTTTAACAGATTGCTCAATGCTGTTACCACAGTAACAGGCATTCAAGGTGCAGGTTTAAATACTTATCCGACAATGGTAGCCAGTTATGAAAAAATGGATGCCATCTTAGGTGATGGAACAGGTGCTTCATGGGGAATTTATACTCTCTTGGTAGGATTTATTTTTAATATTATCTTTGTTGCCTTGAGGAAATTTACCAGAATTCGTTCTGTCTATTTAACAGGTAATGCCATGATCGTACAAGCCGGTATTTCTGTATATATGGTTTGGCGTTTCTTAGGCTTAGGAGCTGTTCCAACAATAATCATTGCCGGTTTTGTAACTGCTCTATATTGGGGTATTGGTTCTACTTTATTAATTAAACCTACAAAAGACATCACGGGTGCAGACTTTACCGTTGCTCACCAACAAATGTTTGTGAGTTATGTTGCATATAAAGTTGCACCAAAAATTGGTAATGCTGAAAAAGATGATATTGAAAAGAAAGAGATGACAAAAGGTCTTTCTTTCTTGCAAGACAATGTTATTGCCACATTCTTAATCATGTTGATTTCGGTTGCAGTAATCTTCCTGATTATCGGTAGAGCAGGAATTGATGAAATTAATCTTGGTGAAGGTGGATTTGGACAAGGTGGCTTGAAAAATGCAATAATCTTTATGCTCTGGATAGCTCTAACTTTAACAGCCAATATTTATGTCCTGTTAGCCGGTGTTAGAATGTTCGTCGGCGAAATTATGGCTTCATTTAAAGGTATTTCAGAAAGAATTTTACCCGGTGCAGTTGCAGGTGTTGACTGTGCGGCAATCTTCGCATTTGCTCCTAAATCAGTTGTTTTAGGTTTAATCGGCGGTGCTATCGGACAAATTCTAGGGGTTATCTTACTTTTGGTATTCAAATCTCCGATTTTCTTAATTCCGGGCTTTATTCCGTTATTCTTTGATAACGCTACAATTGCCATTTTTGCCAATAAAGCCGGCGGTTATAAAGCGGCAGGTTTGATTACAGTACTTAACGGTTTAATTCAGATTTTCGGTTCAGCTCTTGCTGTTTCAATGATGGAATTAACCTGGTGGCAAGGATCAGCAGACTATGCAACAGTCTGGGTAGGAATTGTCGCAATCTTCAAAGCCATTGGAAGTCTTTTAGGTATTCCAATCGCAGGCTAATCTATGTTAAATTAAATATAGTTGACAAGCTAATTTAGCTTGTCAACTATCGACATCTCATCAAAAGAAAGGATGAATAATATGCTAAAAGTTGTATGTGTTTGTGCAAATGGAATGGGTACCTCAACTATTTTAAAATTGAACATTAAAAGTGTGGCAGATGCTGAAGGAGTAAAACTCGATGTTTCATCATGCGCTTTTGGTGAAGCTATGGCTCATGTTGGCGGTGCGGATATTATCGTTACAAGTCCCGAGTGGGCAGAGCAAATTCCTGAGAACAATGCAGAAATGGTAGTTGTAAAAAACTTAGTAGATAAGAAAGAAGTTGGCGATGCTTTGATAGACGCAATCAAAACTCACTTCCCTGAAGAAATAAAATAAATATTTTTTATAAAGAAAGAAAGGGGAATTAGATGAGCACAGGTTATGAAATAATTAAGGGAAATCTTAATTTTACGGGACCGGAAAGAATCGGTTTGCGTTTTGACAGAACAGCCGGTATTTCTGATGTGTATAGAATTTTTGTTCTACCCGGAGAAAGCCATTATATAGAAGATACAGTATACAATGTAAAGAAAAAAGCCCGACCCGTCAGCGGATTAAAAGATGAGTGGGGGTGCCTTTGGGCGAGCGAAGATGCTACCGGATCGGACATGGGACAAGTAAAAAATGTCGCAATTGCTGACTGGGATGATTATGAAGACTATGTATTTCCTGATCCTTATGAACCCGGACGCTGGGAAGGGTTGGAAGAAGCTTTGGCTGAAGCCGAGTCTTTGGGTAAATATGTTCAGCTGAACAGTCCACATTGTATTTTCGAACGGATGCACTTTTTGCGGGGTTTTGAAGATACTTTAATGGATATTCTGGTTGAACCTGATTACATTGCAGATATGGCTGAAAAATTAGCCGATTTCCAAATTGGTATAATCAAAGAAGCCCATCGTCTGAGTAATGGTAGAATTCATTGTTACGATACAACCGATGATTGGGGAGCTCAGAAGAATTTAATGATTTCACCTGATTCATTCAGAGAAATTTTCTTGCCTCAATATAGGCGTGTTTTTCAGACAGCTCGCGGTTTAGGGATGGATATACGCTTCCATAGTGATGGTAACTATCTTGAAATAATTCCCGATCTGATTGATGCCGGAGTTAATATGTTGAATATTCATCAACCTCTTTTAATGGGAATTGATAATATTTCGAAAGCCGGACAAGGTAAAGTATGTTTTGAAGTGACCGTTGATATTCAAGCCACACTTCCCAAAGGCGACAAAGCTGAGATTGAAGACCAAGTAAAACAAATGGTTGAGAAGCTTGCAACACCTGAAGGCGGTTTGATCGGTATAGAATACGGTTATTTGGGAGCAATTGGCGTAACACCCGAAGCGATGCATTATTCGCTTGAAATGTTCCAAAAATATGGTCAATTCAAATAACTAATAGAAAGTTGCATTAAATAAGAATTTAGACTACGATCTAAATATAGTATTTTTAAATATGAATAAGTTTCCGAGGTAAAGGGAAACAGGTTAAAAGCCTGTGCGGTGCCGCCGCCGTAAATGACTGAATTTCGTAAATAAATCCACTGAGTAATCGGGAAGGAATGCGAAACAAGATCCAGAGGATCAACTCATGAGCCGGAAGACCTACCCGAAACTGAAATAACAAAACAACGTGTCATTGTTCGTTATTTATCTTGAGATAATAGCAAAAACGGGCTGCAATTTCTAAGAATTGCAGCTTTTTTATTGTTTGGATTAATAGATAAAGATCAATATCAAATAAGTTATTCTCTGAAGATAAGTAACGAATAGAATACATTATTTAGGAGGGGTTTATGAACAACAAATTAAAATGTTTAGCCGTATTTGTTTTAGCACTGATCATGATAATTCTCAGTTTGCCTAGTCAAGCATTTGCAACGGAAGAACAGGCAGTAGTAGCGGAAGAGAACCAGCTTGAAAA
>JAAYKK010000034.1 GCA_012522435.1 Clostridiaceae bacterium
AGGAGCAGTTGTCGGGGCTGCTGTGGGAACTTCAGGACCGTACTCTATTTTTGCTTGGTAAGCCCAATAATGTGATTCATTTAGATGAACTCTATCATATTCAACCCCATCTTTATAATATACTTTGTCAGTACTCCATCTTGAACCGGTGGTTGCATTTCGTTTAACAACTTCTTCCCCCGGAGCCAGGCTGCTGTTTGGGGTTCTGATCGGTGCACCAGGAGCAACTTCATTTACAAAATATGGATCCAAATCGATCGCTACGCCTTCAGGCAGCTTTCTACCATAGAGTTGAAATTCTACTGAAGTAGCATCAATATAATTACCGACAATTGCAATTGGGAAATCAGTATTATTCACAAACCTTAAATCAGCTCCCCAACTTGCAACCATAGCATCCATACCTTTTTCGACATAGGCACTGGGAACTGTATGATTATGACGCTCTGTAATTTCCAAATCCGCTCTAACGGCTGCAACATAGAGCGTGCTACTACCTTGGCATATCCCGCCACCGATAACCTGTTCCAATTGACCATCATCGCCGATTTGACCACCAAGAAAATAACCATTTTCTAAAGAAATAGGCAGAATATTATTCCAATATGAAAATTCTTCACCCGGTTGAATTATGTAGCCGGTCAACAATTCAGCAACTCTTGCCACATTAGCATCACGAGGCGGATCATGACTGACAAGTTCGGTCACCGCATTTGATATTAAGCCAATTTCTTGATCTTCGGGCAAACTAGTATCAGCCTTTACTTCATTAAATTCTAATTTTATCGATTGATCTAACTCATTTTCTGTAAAGGCTTTCTCTATCTCTTTAATCAAATCTTCAGATTTTAATTCATAGCCTACTTTACCTTCATCGAATTCGAATTCAAGTTTCTCCAGATTGAAAGAAACCGCTTCAGCAATTTCCGGCTCAATCTTAACCTCTTCAGCCAATTTATCTACTCCGGCTTGCAGAGCTTCCTGATCTAATCTGAAAACCGGCAATAAATTATATTGATTGTTTTCTACTGTGGCCAGATCATCCAGTTGAGGTTTCTCAGCTTTATCTTTTTCTCCGGCATAAACAACTTGGTAGAATAAGGCAGCTCCCTTTGATTTATTATTTTTGAGCAACTTAGTCAACTCTTCCGCATTGTGATAAATTTTTTCCAAATCAAAATCCACACCTAATTCTTTTGCAGTAAGTGAAGTTTCTTCATTAAATTTAAGCAGTACAGTTTCTTCTTGCTCATCTTCTCCTTTAAGCCTGTTTTTGGCTTCATCAGATTTAGTATTATCAAATGTTAACTTAATGTTTTCTAATAATTCAGGGGTTTTATGAGAAACTTCTTTTTCAAACTCATCAAATTTCATTCCGCCAAGAGAAATTCCGGCAAAATAAATATTAGAATCAATTCCTGTATCTTTCGTCTCTGAACTGACCTTTTCAGTAACAGTTTCTTCCGGAACATCTCCATTTTGGATAAAGTGGACAACAGTAAAAATTAACAAGACAAGGGCTATCCCCGCCAAAACAAAAGCAACATAAGCAGGTTTATCTGCTTTCTTTTTATGCTGAGCTTGCGGCTTGGTATTCCTCCTATTATTCTTCTGTTGAGATGAATTCACAGGTTTTTTATTGTTTCTCTTATTATTCTCTTTTTTTGTCATAGGCACCCACAATGAATCTATATTTAAGTAAATCTTATTTATTTGGAAAGAAAATTAATTCTTAATAGATCACAAACAACAATATTATAGCAGTCAATAAAATAATTTCCATAGTAAAAATAAATATTATTCAATATAGCTATTATAGTAGATCAATATTAATTTTTTTGTAACAATTGGTCTCTTTAAGCTATTAGTTCAACTTTTTTTTTAATATTGCAGAATTAAAAAGGCCCATACATTTGTACAGGCCTTCTCAATAATTTTATTTTTTAATTTATTAATAGAAAATACGTCTAGCATAGGCTAATGAATTTGCCCAATGACCGGATAAACTATTAATCTGAATACCATCACTCGGATTCATAGCATGGACAAATTGTCCTCCGCCCAGATACATACCGGTATGACTTACGCCACCACCGAATGCAAAACATAATACGTCACCAGGAGCCAAACTGCTGTAATCGCCGTATGAGAAGGGAACTCCAATACCATCAGCTGCTTGGGAGTAGGAAGATCTACTAATATATCCACCCGCTTGAATGACTGCGTATTGAACCAATCCGGAACAATCGAATGAACTCGGACCTGCTGTTCCATATACATATGGTAAGCCAACTTTACTTGCAGCAATTTGTGCTGCTGCAACTCCACCTGATCCTCCCGGAGCAACCGGTTCTGCAGGTGCAGGAGCTGGTGCTGGTGCCGGGACCGGAGTTGGCTCCGGGGCTGGCGCCGGATCTTGACTCGGTTCTGAAGGTGCCGGAGCCGGTGCAGGAGTTTCAGCTACATTTTGCAAAGCATCCAGTTCTTCTTGTGGGACCGGATCATTACGTAGCAAATCTTCTCTGACATAACCGCTGTTTCCTGAATTATCAGTTACAGAATACCATCCACTTGCATAACTGTTTAGATAAACAGGTGCACCATAATATAATGTGTTAACAATATTGGAACCAGTATTAGCTTCACTTCTCAGATTAGCCGCACCTACGCCTATATACATAGTACCTGACACTGAACTGAACGAGGATTCTTCTACCGTTATTTCCGGTTCAGGTTCAACTGCAGGAGCAACATAATCAACTGTTAAATAGTGATTATATACATAGCCTACTTTACCTTCACCGAGCAAAATTTCAGACCATTCATGATTAGTAACAGTCTCTGTAACTAGATCACCTTGCTCTAAGGTACCAATAACAGCTGCTGAAAATGAAGGAGTTTCTCTGATATTTAAAATACCGGTACTGACATATTTGTCTACCCAAGTTTGTACATATTCAGATTCTTGCTCTTGAGGTTCTTTTACTTCAGAATTTTCTTCTGTTATTTCAGTTTCCTCTTCCGCTTCCGGTACTTCGTCTGTTACTTGAGCTTTTGCCGGTTTAACAATTTCAGGCTTTTCAACAACCGGAGGCTCAGTAGGTTCCGGGCGTGTTGCAGCCTGTATTTCGCTTATACTTAAGGTATCTTCTTCTTTTAATTCTACGCCTGTTGCATCTTCAACCAAATCTTGCAAGACAAAAGCATTTGAATCTCTTTTGATTTGAGCTAGATCTTTTTCAACTATTTCAGGCATTTCCGCTTTATTGAGCGGTTTGATATCAATTTCTTTTTCTTTGATTGATTTCTCATTAGTTAAATCCAGAGTATTTTCTTTTTCTACTTTTCCGAAGTCTGTATCAGATTTAACCGGTTTTACCAAAATAGATGTTGCAACTACTGCAACTACTAATATCGCTGAGATGATTGGTAATCCATAAAGAAATATCTTTTTCCCAACACCCTTAGGCATTTGACTTAACATATTTCTTAATCTGCCAAACATGGGATTGTTCTGAGAGTCTTTCATAAAACCTCCATTACCGTTTCCGATAATTTTTTAACCTTTCAAAAATGATTATCTTATTATTAACAATGATTAAATTATTTTAAACTTTATTGCATTAAAAACAATTATATTACTGCTATTTTACTTTGTCTAATGTAATTCAGCCTATTTTCAGCAAAAACATGCTGATTTTTATTGTAATTTGCACGAAATCAATGTTTTCAACCCAATACAAGCGATCAACATCAATTGTTTCGCTCAATTATATCTATATAGTATACAGAGTATTACATTAACTTGTTTGACACAAGATTTGTCATTATAATGAAATAATATATTTGAAGGTGAAATATGACTGAAAAAAGTAATCAGAGAAAATATTCAAAAGTTGCCAAACAAAGAGCCAAGGCAAAATTAAACATAAAAAAACGTGTAAAAGGCAAGCCCTCTAAACCGGCTAATCAAAATTCGTTATTTAGTGCACTTTCCTATACCGCATCCCGAGCGATCAAGATTTTGATCATCTTCGTTTTATTGATCGGTTTCTTATTAGCCGGGTTTGGTAGTGGGATGTTGGCAGGTTATATTTCTACTGCCAAACCACTTGAGATTGTCGATATGCGAAGTTTCAAGGAAAATACAATTTTATTGGATAAAAATGGTAACGAACTTGCCGAGCTAACCAGCGGATCAAATGTAAAAAGAGAATATGTATCCTATGATGATGTTAAGGACACCTACATAGATGATGCTTTTATCGCTATTGAAGATGAACGCTTTACAAGTCATCCCGGAATTGACGCAAAAAGAATTGTCAGTTCTATCCTCAGTGCATTGGCTAATGCCGGAACACCCACTCATGGTGGTTCTACAATTACTCAACAAACAATAAAAATGATTTCGGGACAAGATGATATTTCTGCTCAAAGGAAAATTCAGGAATGGACCTCGGCAATCGAATTAGAAAAAACACTTTCCAAAGAAGGAATTTTGGAGCTTTATCTAAATTTAGTTCCTCTATCTAATAACATTGTCGGAATCGGAGCTGCTGCTCAAACCTACTTCAATAAAGAAGCCTCCGAGCTTAATTTATTAGAATGTGCATTTTTAGCAGGTATCCCTAATCAACCTGCAATCTATAATCCTTTAACCGAACATGGACGCAGAAATGCTCTGCGCCGCATGCGCACAACTTTAAGCAAGATGGCAGATTTAGGGATTATCAGTGAAGAAGAGTATCAGGAATCATTAGACTCGGAACTTATCTTTGATTTCAGTTATACAGCCAAAGCCGAAGATAATGTCTACAGCTGGCCTGTAGAATATGTAATAGCAGAAGTTATTTCCGATTTAATAACCAAGAATGGTTATAGCCAGGCTATGGCTTCACTGACAGTCTTTAATCAAAGTTTAATTATTGAAACTACAATAGATCCCGAAGTGCAAAATAATTTGGAAGAAGTTTTCAAAGATAAAGATCTCATCTCAAAAGATCCTGAACAAATTCCGGATAGTCCGGAATCTCCCCAAGCCGGCATCACCGTTTTGGAAAATAATTTAAACGATCCGGGAAGAATTCGAGGAATGATTGGCGGTTTCGGTGAAAAGAAAAACAATTTTATTTTCAATCGTGCCACCGACGCTAAACGGCAACCTGCTTCTGCGATCAAACCATTAGTCGTATATGGTCCGGGTATTGACTCCGGATTGATTTCGGACGCCACAATCTTTACCGATAAAGCTGTTTATCTGGACCCCCTCGATCCAAATAGAGCTTATCCTGAAAACTATTATCAAAATTATTTAGGCAGAATCAGTCTAGAACAGGCTTTAATTAATTCAACCAATACTGTGGCAGCGGATGTTTTCATGAATATTGTAAAACCTGAAGTCGGTCTGAGTTATCTCAAAATGTGCGGTATTGACAGAGATACCGAACAATTCCCTTCAACTGCATTAGGCGGTTTTGCAGAAGGTGTCAGCACACTTGAGATGGCCGGTGCATACAGCACTTTAGCAAATGAAGGTATTTATGTTAAGCCAACCAGTTATAGCAGAGTTTTACGAAATGATGGCACAGTTTTATTAGATAATAGCGCTCCGCCACAAACGGCAGTTTTTAATCCTACTTCGGTTTATGTGCTTACAAAAAATTTAGAGAAAGTTGCTGAAAATTCCGGTGCCAAACCGGAGAATGTTCAAGCAGCAGGTAAAACCGGTACCTCTGAGGATGCCATCGATGTTTGGTTCTGCGGTTATACACCCTATTACACAGCTGCTGTTTGGTATGGTTATGACAATACCAATGGTAGAAAAATTCAAATCCCCGAAGTCGACTTTGATAACGCAAGCGCCATCTGGAATGCCTGTATGACAGAAATCCACAGTGGACTTGAAAATTTAGGATTCGGCCAACCGGATGGAATAACTGTAACTGAAGTTTGTTCGGATTCCGGTTTGTTAGCTTCTGAATATTGCACCAATCCATTTTCTGCGTTCCTAATTGACGGCTCAAATGTCAATCCGATCAGCAGATGCAATTTGCATACTGCGCCTACGCGCACAACACCAAAAACTGAGGAAACCGAGCCTGAACAAACCGAACCTACGGTTCAGGATGATCAGGAACCCACCACTGCTGAACCTCAACCCGACGAACCTCCGGAACCTCAACCCGACGAACCTCCGGAACCTGAAGAATAATATCCATTTTATAGAATAAATATTTCTGATAAATAATTATTTATCAGAAATATCAAGAACACTGCCTCAATGATTAGGTACTAAATCAAGTTATTTAATAAAGAGTATGGAAGAGGAAATATGATTATTTTTAAAAACATCGATTATTTAGATGAAAATTTTAATTGGATAAAAAATGTAGATATAACAATCAATGATAAAGCTATCCAGAAGATCAGCTCTAACTCTGATACAGCACTTGATCCTGAAAATGCTCAAATTATCGATGGTAAAAACAAAGTAGTTTTGCCGGGATTTTATAACATGCATACCCATGTGCCTATGACTTTGCTTCGTGGCTACGGAGAAGGTTTAAACTTACAAGATTGGCTCAATCAGAAAATATTTCCTTTCGAAGCGCTCTTAGATGCCGATGATACATACTGGGGCACCCTGCTGGGCTTAAGTGAATTTCTGGCCAGCGGTACAGTTTCTTTTTCAGATATGTATATGCGTATGCCCGGTATCGTAAAAGCGATTGCTGAAACAGGAATCAAAGCAAATTTATGTAACCCTTGCACCGGCTTCGATCCAAAGATTAAATATTCTGAAACTGAATCTTATCAAGATGAAATTTTCCTTTTAGATTATGTTAAGAGTAATCCTGAGACAAAAATTATTGCTGATGCAGGTGTACATGCCGAGTATACTTCTTCGCCGGAATACGTATCCCAATTATTGGAATTTGCCTTGGAGCATGACCTGATAATTCAACTGCATCTATCAGAGACAGCTTTTGAGCATGAAGAATGCAAACAACGACATCAAGGAAGGACACCGACCGAGTATTTTGCTGACTTAGGTGTTTTCCAACAAAAATGTATCCTTGCTCATGGTGTTTATGTTGAAGAAAAAGATCTCCAGATCATCAAGAGCCATGATGCCGTCTTAGTACATAATCCTGCAAGCAATCTCAAACTGGGAAGTGGTTTTGCTTCGGTCGGTAAATGGTTAGACTTCGGCGTAACAACTTGTCTAGGCACAGATGGTGCTGCAAGTAACAATGATCTGGATATCCTACAGGAAATGCGGTTAGCTGCTCTTGTCCAAAAAGGATTAAAAAAGGATCCTAAATTATTAAGTCCGACTCAACTCTTACAAATGCTCACATTTAATGGAGCTAGTGCCCAAGGCAGAACTAACTCCGGAATTATTAAAGAAGGCTTTGCTGCTGACTTAGTTATCTTAGATTTAGATACACCGAATATGCAACCTATCTATGATTTAGCCACAAATATCGTATACTCAGCAAATCAAAGCAATGTTTATCTAACAATGGTCGATGGGCAGATTTTATATCGAGACGGCGAATATACTACAATCGATCTTGAAAAAGTCATCTTTGAAGTAAATCGAATCAAATCAGAAAAACTAGCTCTCTTAGACTGATCTGCTTTATCTAATCCGTTTTTCACTGATGTACATTAACTGTTCTAGTTTGAGTGACGTACTTTCAGTGAAGTAGCAGCAAATTTGCAAGTTTTCCAAAATAGGTCTTGAATCTCTTTGATTTTTGCTACAAAAAGTGATTCTGATCCTGAAAA
>JAAYKK010000035.1 GCA_012522435.1 Clostridiaceae bacterium
TGAATTATTTGATATACTTTTCATAGAGATCTGAATTGTCCTTTCTCGGAGGTAAATAGTTTTGTTCAAGAACATTCTACCAGAGGCTTTTCAGATCTCTTTTTAATTTTTAACTTAACAGAACAAGAAGCGAAAAGAGGATATAGAATGAAAATATTAGTTGTAAATGCGGGAAGTTCTTCTTTAAAGTATCAATTGTTCGATTTGGAAGACGATAAGAACGATGTATTAGCGAGTGGGATTTGCGAACGCATTGGGATAGATGGATCAAATTTGCATCATGAAACAGAAAATGGAACCGAATTTAATTCTGATTTCGAAATGCCTGACCATAAAGTGGCAGTGGAATTAGTGATCGATGCCTTGTTATCTCCGGAACACGGTGTACTTCAGAGTTTAAATGAAGTCGAGGCGGTAGGACACAGAGTTGTTCACGGTGGCGAAGAATTTGCCAATTCGGTAGTCATAGATGAAGAAGTTAAAGATGCGATTAAAGCTTGTTATCCGTTAGCACCACTACATAATCCGCCCAATATTATGGGAATAGAAGCATGTGAAGCAGCTATGCCTGGCAAAACTCAAGTAGCTGTTTTTGATACTGCTTTCCATCAGACAATTCCTGACAAAGCATTTATGTATGCATTACCTTATGAGCTTTATGAAAAACATGGTATTCGTCGTTATGGTTTTCATGGAACATCTCATGCTTATGTATCAGAGATTGCTATGGAACTAATGGATAATCCTGAAGCAAAAGTCATTACCTGTCATTTAGGAAACGGCTCATCAATCGCTGCAGTTAATGCAGGTGAGTGTATTGATACTTCAATGGGGATGACACCTTTGGCAGGTGTACCAATGGGTACAAGAACTGGGGATCTTGATCCTGCTGTAGTTACTTATTTGATGGAACATGAAGATCTTAGTGCGGAGCAAGTAGATAGCTTAATGAACAAAGAAAGCGGATTCTTGGGTGTTTCAGGAGTAAGTTCCGATTGTCGCGATTTGTCTGCGGCAGCAGATTCGGGGAATGCCAGAGCTGAATTGGCTTTGAAGATGTTTAATTATAGCTGCAGTAAATATATTGGTGCCTACTCGGCAGCTTTAGGCGGCGTTGATGCTATTGTATTCACAGCGGGAATCGGTGAGAATTCACCCAGTCTGCGATTAGAAATTTTGGAAAAATTATCATACTTAGGTGTAGAACTGGATTCTGAATTGAATAGTCAGAAAATCGGAGCATATAAGTTGATTTCTACTGAAGATTCAAGAGTTAAGGTTTATGTAATCAGAACTGATGAAGAACTAAAAATCGCCCAAGAAACAGCAGCATTAGCAGAATAGCAGATACAATAAGATTGTTAGAGGTTATGAATAAAGAGAAACCGGTAATTATCCACATAATAAGTAAACAATGGGTTAAAGGTGAAGTTATTGAGCCTGTAAAGCTTATGACTACCGGCCTTTTAACTCAGGATGAAGAAAATAATGAATGGACAATTAGCTACGATGAAAGTGAAGCTACCGGTATGGTAGGTACTAAAACAAGCTTGCGTCTTACTAAAGAGGGACATGTACATTTTGTCAGAACCGGTTCAGTTCAAATGGATGTTTTATTTGAATCGGGAAATCATTTTTTAACCCAGATGGAAACACCATTCGGTTTATTGGATATTTCTATTTTAACTAATGAAGTAAAAGGGACTCTTTCCGATCAAGGAGGAGAGTTAAGTTTGGGTTACTCTTTAAATGTTCCGAGGCAAGAAAGTGTCAGTACTAAGCTAAATTTGAAGGTTGAACCCAAAACTTGACACAGCTTAGGTTTTATATCATAATTCTATGGCATTAAAGTTATAGGTTCTAGATGGAGGTTGATATATATGGCAGTTCCAAAGAGAAGATGGTCGAAAGCTAGATCAAGACGTTCACGTTCAAATTGGAAATTAAAGTCACCCGGTCTTGTGGAATGTCCGCAATGTCATGAGTTGAAAATGAGTCATCGTGTTTGCAAAAACTGTGGCTATTACGCCGGTCGTGAAATAATCGAACAAGATTTATAATATGTAATTCTTGCAATAATTAATGGTTTAAAAGCAGCGGTGATTTTTATTAACTAGCTGCTTTTTTTACGTTAGTAGTCTAAAGATTAAAGGATCAATATGTTAAAGCCAATTGTTGCCGTAATAGGCAGACCAAATGTTGGTAAATCTACTTTTTTCAATGCAATCATCGGAGAGAGGATCTCTATTGTTGATGATACCCCGGGCGTGACCAGAGATCGGATTTATGCCGATGCTGAATGGCTGGGACAAGAGATGACTTTTGTTGATACAGGTGGTATTGAACCGAGCATTTCAGATGATATGTTGTCTGCGATGAGAAATCAAGCCGAAGTTGCAATAGATACTGCAGATCTGATTATTTTTCTTTGTGATCTGAAGAGTGGTTTACTTCCTGCTGATTATGAAATCGCTAACATGCTTCGCAAGTCAGGTAAACCTATAATTTTAGTGATTAATAAAGTAGATAATCCAACGAAGATATCTTCTGAAATTTATGATTTTTATCAATTGGGTTTAGGTGAGTATATTCCGATTTCTGCCGCTCATCGTTTAGGCTTTACCGAAGTATTGGATCGTATACTTGAATTATTACCTGAACAAACTGAAATTAAAGAAGATGATCAAAGAATTTCAGTAGCTGTAATAGGTAAACCGAATGTGGGTAAATCTTCTTTAATTAATTATATGCTTGAAGAAGAGCGGACAATTGTCTCTGATCAAGCGGGGACAACCAGAGATGCTATAGATATTCTATTCGAACATCCTACAGGTTTATATAGATTAATCGATACTGCCGGATTACGCCGTCAAAGTAGAATAAAAGATCGGATTGAGAAATATAGTAATTTGAGAACGGAATCTGCTGTCAAAAGATCGGATGTATGTTTGATCATGATTGATGCTCTAGACGGTATCACCGAACAAGACACAAAGATTGCAGGACTGGCTCACAATAATGGAAAAGCAGCAGTATTTGTGATTAACAAATGGGATTTGTTAGAAAATAAGCAAGAAGTCATGACAGAAATTTTGGCCGATTTAAAGCATCGTTTTAGTTTTATGGAATATGCACCTGCAATATTCGTTTCGGCAATAACCGGTCAAAGGATTGAGAACATTTTTGACCTAATCTTAAAAACTTATAATGAATCACAAAAGAAACTTTCAACTACTGTAATAAATGAAGTATTGTCTGAAGCTATTGCAATGAATCCTACGCCACAAGATAAAGGTCGTCGTTTAAAGATTCTTTATGCTACTCAAGTTGGGACAGGACCACCGCAGTTTGTCTTTTTTGTAAATAATAAAGAATTGTTGCATTTCTCTTATGAACGATATTTAGAAAATCAATTCAGATTGAACTTCGGATTTGAAGGCACACCGATTATTTTTATCTGGCGTAACCGTAAAAGAGATCAAGACTTAACTGATATTTTCAGACAAAGGGATTAATTATTAATGAAAAAAATTCGTAATATAGCAATCATAGCACATGTTGATCATGGCAAAACAACTTTAGTCGATGCATTGTTGCAGCAAAGTGGAATATTTGAGCAACACAGTAAAGTTGTTGAACAAGTTATGGATTCTTCCGATTTAGAAAGAGAAAGGGGAATCACAATCCTTTCTAAGAATACAGCTGTTCAATATCATGACTATAGAATAAATATTGTTGACACTCCGGGTCATGCAGATTTTGGCGGTGAAGTTGAGCGAGTATTAAAAATGGTTGACGGTGTTCTCTTGATTGTCGATGCTTTTGATGGTCCAATGCCGCAGACACGCTTTGTCTTGCGTAAAACATTGGAAAAAAACCTACAGCCAATTGTAGTTATTAATAAAATAGATAGACCTAACGCAAGACCGGCTGAAGTCTTGGATTTAATTTATGAACTATTTATTGAGTTGGATGCAACCGATGAGCAAATAGAATTTCCTGTATTATATGCATCTGCCAAAGACGGTGTTGCTTTCAGTGAAATACCGGATAGTTTAACCTCTGAATTAATTACGGGGGGTTCAATAGAGCCTATTCTTAAGACAATTGTTGAGGAAATTCCTGAACCGACAGGCTCAGAGGATGAAGATTTTCAAATGTTGATTTCAAATATTGATTATGATTCCTACTTAGGCCGAATTGCAATCGGTAAAATCGAAAATGGCACTGTTCATCATAGACAGGATGTTGTGGTTGTAAATCAGCATAATGTCAAAAAAAAGGTAATGGGAAAAATTGCAGGATTAATGGTTTTCCAAGGATTAGAACGCAAAGAAGTTGCTTCGGCAAGTGCTGGTGAGATTGTAGCTTTAACAGGGATAGATGATCTTTCAATTGGCGATACAATTTGTGATCCTGAAAGCCCTAAAGCTTTGCCATTTGTTCAAATTGATGAACCGACAATTTCAATGACTTTTGCTGTTAATGATAGTCCATTTGCCGGGCGTGAAGGAGAGTTTGTAACCAGCAGACACCTGCGTAATCGTTTAGAACGCGAAACGTATACAAATATTTCCATGCAAATGGAGGATACGGACAGTACTGAACAATTCATCGTAAAAGGTAGAGGAGAGTTACATTTATCTGTTCTAATTGAAACAATGCGACGTGAAGGATATGAGTTTCAGGTTTCAAAGCCGCAAATTATTGCTAAAGAAATCGATGGAAAGCTATTTGAACCGCAAGAACTGGTTATGATTGATGTTCCTGATCAGTTTTCCGGTCATGTTATCGAGAAAATGAGTCAACGTAAAGCAGAATTGATCAATATGACACCACCTACACGAGGCTATACCAGAATGGAGTTTAAAATTCCTGCACGAGGGCTAATTGGCTATCGCTCCGAGTTTTTGACCGACACTAGGGGTAATGGTATAATCAGTAGCATTATTGAAGGCTTTACACCATGGAAAGGCAATATTGAAAGTAGAAATCACGGTGTGCTGATTTCCTATGAAACAGGAACTGCTGTAACGTACGGTTTACACAATGCTCAGGCCAGAGGTGAATTGTTCATCAGTCCGGGAACAGAAGTCTATCAAGGTCAGATTGTCGGTCAAACCATGCAGAAAGAAGATGTAATAGTTAATGTTTGTCGGCGTAAACATGTCACCAATATTCGAGCTGCAGGAAGTGATGATGCTTTAAGATTAACTCCTGCTTTAAATTTCAGTTTAGAACAATATTTAGAATTTATCGCAGAGGATGAATGGTTGGAAATTACACCTCAAAACATCAGAATAAGGAAAAAAACACTTGATCATCAAAAGAGAAATAGAGAACACAATCAACTCAGATCACCTTAAACAAAATGAGGTAATGTATGTCTTCTAAAGTAACTAAAACAATTGTAATTTTTGCTTGTATTATCCTCTGTGCTTTGGTTGCTTTCATCGGATTTTTAAACGGATTTGATTATGTTAAAGCACAAGATCACCGTTTAACCACTCTTCAAGAAAGATTTGAAGATAAGGGAACATCTCCGATTACGGAATATACGCCTGGGGCTGTAGAGGTTGCAATACCCAGAGCTGCTACAAGTGATGATATTGCCAACATTTTAAAAAATAAAAAGCTAATTGAAAGTACATTTTCTTTTAAGATGCTTTCAAAGTTTAATGGTTTTGATGGGAGATACCAAGCAGGTACTCATTATTTGACTCCGGAAATGAGTTATGATGAGATTATGTATCTATTAACTCATACTCCTGAAGCAATAGTTATCACTATTCCGGAAGGATACACCTATAAACAACTACAACAAAGATTAATTGATTCCGGTTTGAATATTGATATTGAATATATGGATGAATTAGTAAAACGTCCTAATATGTTTATCGACTACTCTTTCGTGCAAGACATCGAAGTACATGAACAAAGGACTTGGTTATTGCAAGGTTATCTCTGGCCGGATACATATCGGTTTGATCCTAGCATGGATGAAATGGATATTTTAAGAATGTTTCTCAATAATACTCAACAGAAATTAACTACAGGAAATTATGCTGAGAAAGCTGCTGAGATGGGTTTAACCATGGATCAGGTCATAACTCTAGCTTCAATTGTGCAAACTGAAGGTCACACGGCTGAAATGTACAAAATTGGCAGAGTCTTCCTTAATCGTCTGAATTCGGATATCGGTTTAGAATCATGTGCAACTATTAATTACTTACGCTTAGAGAATAATGAAGAGCCTGTTTTTTGGGTTCAACAAAGCGATTTAGATCGTTTTCAATATAATCCGTACAATACATATGCCTATGATGGATTGCCTCCGGGACCGATTAACAATCCGGGATTGGCAGCAATTGAAGGTGTGTTGTGGCCTGCTAGTGAAAGAACCTGGCCCGGTGCTTTTGAATATCTTTATTTTTGTGCCGATGGTAAAGGAAATAACGTGTTTGCCAAAACCTATGAAGAACAATTGGAAAATATTGAATTTTATCGAGCTAGGAGCGAGGAAGATTAATGATAGAGTTACTAGCTCCTGCGGGTGATCCGGAAAAGCTTGAACAAGTGATTCAATATGGGGCTGATGCAGTATATCTGGGTTTAAATCAATTCAACTTGAGAGCGGCAGGCGGAAATTTTGATCTTAAGCAGGAATTACCGGCAGCTGTTAGATTAGCTCGTAAATCAGATGTTAAAATATATGTAACATTAAATAGTTTGGCCAGAGATCACGATTTTGCCGATCTAAAAGTTGCACTAAAAACTTTGGCTGAATTAAAGGTAGATGCCGTGATTGTGAGTGATCCCGGCGTATTTCAGTTAGTAAAAGAACTAGCACCCAATTTAGACATTCATATCAGTACCCAAAGCAGTGTCTTAAATTCAAAAACTGCAGAATTTTGGTATGAACAGGGAGCAAGTAGGATTATTTTAGCACGTGAATTGTCTTTGACGGATATTAAAGAACTCAGGAAACAAATTCCTGAGGATCTCGAATTAGAAGCTTTTGTCCATGGTGCAATGTGTATGTCATATTCCGGTCGTTGCATTTTGTCAGATTATTTTAATGCGCGTTCTGGAAACAGAGGCGCTTGTACCCAGCCGTGTCGTTGGAACTATAAAACAGATGCTCTAGTTTTGAAAGAAGATGGGCATCCGGACAAACCGATTATATTAGAACAGGATCAGCATGGTTCATATATTCTCAGTTCATCCGATCTTTGTATGATTGAATATATTCCCGAATTAGTTGAAGCAGGTATAACTAGTCTTAAAATTGAAGGAAGAACTAAAAGTGCATTTTATGCATCCGTTGTGGTGAAAACTTACCGGGAAGCTTTAGATTCATATTTAATGGACCCAAGTAATTATCAGGTCGAGCCGGAATGGCTAGTGGCATTAGAACAAACTGTACATCGTCATTTTGATACCGGATTCTTTTTTCAGGATACCGCCCAACCTTTAGCTGAGCAGGAAGCAAAAATTCACGCAGAAAAGACAATGTATAAGCAGGCTAAAGTAATAGCAGAAGTAAGAGGAGATTTAGATAATAGCTTTTTGGTTTTAGAGCAAAAAAACAAAGTTGAATTAGGTGCAAAAGTTGAATTAATCAGTCCGAATTCAGCTACAACTAAGATTGTTCTGAGCGAAATGTATGATCTGAATCGGAAGCCGATCAGTTCAACTCCTCATGCCAGAATGCTTTTCTTGATTCCTTTTGAAAATGCTTCAGAAGTAACAAAAGGCTCTTATTTAAAGCAGGTTCTAGTATAGGAATAATAAAGATCTGGGCAAAGATCATTTATTATTAGTGTTTAGCACCTGACATTATTTAATCACGGTTACATAAAGAATAAAAATAATAACCAAGCCGATCAAAGCGAATGTAATAAGCGTATTATTACCATCTGTTTTTTTGCTATGTCTTGCAATAATTTTATCTGAATCAAAAATAGGATTAATACGTTTAGTATGACTTAAAACGACAAATATCGGTACAAAGATTGTCGTGGCTATTAAAACTTTTCCAATAATCGGCAATAGTCTCTCTAAGTCAATTGTTAGCCAGTTTAAAATACTGAGATTGAGATTTTTGACCCGCATTATTAAATAGTAATAGGTTAGGTTGAATGAAAAGTGACAGAGTATCGTAGCTGTAATGGATTGATGATAAAGCATGATTAATGAAGTTAGCCAGCCTAGACCGAAGTAAGGAAGAAATTCTTGGGAGCTGAATGTGAGTAATCCGGTGATAAAAGCACAAAGCAATATAGCATTAATTTGTCTTTTTCTAACTAACAGAGTATCCAAGAGAATTCCTCTTAAGGGAATTTCCGAAACAATTGCCGGTATAATACAGATAATTAAGATAAAAACCAGTCGATAAAGAGAATTATTAATCGGAAACAACTGCATTTCTTTCCCGAAAATAATAATATTCTGAAATAATCCGATTTTATGTAAGACAATCGATATAATAAAAGATATTGCTGCCATAATGTAAGCGAATGGAAAACCGATCAGCAAGCTGAGTAATCCGGTAATCGGGTTTATTTTTAAATTAAGTTTTTCTATTTCTTGAGGTTTAATCAGCAGATAAATAATTGTGGGAAGAATAAAAAGCAATAGCAAGCATACTGCTTGAATTAAGGTAAGATGCTTCCAGTTAAAAATTCCAGGCAACAATGTCTGCCAAACATCTAACAAATGAAGTATAAGAAGAATAATACTTCCGACAAGCATTAATATAAGTAAATTTATCTTATCCTGTTTTTTAGGCTTCGGATCATGGATTAATCTTTCCGGTTGACTGGATTTAGGAGTAGGATTTACTATTCTAATTCGAGTTGGCCGAATATTATTTTCTGGATTACCTTTCACAACGTACCTCAACAATCAACAATATTTTAATTTATAGCGATAAATCTTGCAAGATTGGGTAAAAGTGCTTGAATAATAAAGAAATAATGATTCCGAGCAATAGGTAGAGTGCCAAAGGAATAGCAGTTTTTCTTTGCTGATTGCGCAATGAATGAATTATCGCTAATATACATCCGAGACAGATTGCCAACAGAGTTAGTTGGAAGTCATATGCAAAAAATGCCAGGCCAATTAATTTGAGATCTCCGCCTCCTAATAAATATCTTTTTGTTAAAGACTCGAATAAGATTACACTACTCAGTATTATTAAATATATCAAAGATGAAAATATTAATTGCATCGTTATTAACTTAGTGCTATTGTGTATAAGTTTTATAAATAGTAATAAGCTTAAAGCAATTATTATTTCCTGATTTTTAATTTTTTGTTGCTGACAATCAGTAAAGGCAAAACGCACAAATGGCAATAGAGATAAAGAATCAAATAGGATATTCATTGCTTAATTTTAACAACTGGTTTTTGTTTAAATGTTAGAGGTTTTGGTAAATTATTATAATTTTGGTAACATATATAAGGTATTTCAAAATAATAATTTGATATTGTCAACATTAATAAACAAATAAGACAATTAAATAATATACATTTATATTAGGAGAGATTATATGAAAGAACGCTTAGTTGATAGCATTAGGGGTAACTTATCAGCTGAATATGGTAAGAACTTGAAGAATGCTACTGAAATGGAAATTTGGCAATCGTTGTCA
>JAAYKK010000036.1 GCA_012522435.1 Clostridiaceae bacterium
ATTTAGTGTAATATTAAGTTGAGTCATGTTCTGCTCCTTACTTTGATTTTTCTTCAAAACCATTGTAGCAAAGAGTGGGCATGACTCACTTTTTTAATTTACACCAACTATAAGGGCTTTATCCCAGAATCACTTAATATGTCAGATTATTAAATAATTTTTTTAGCATATTGTTTTTTTATTGATAAATATTAGCTTAATTTTTCTTAATTTAAAGCTTGAGATTTATTATATATCTTAAGTTTTTCTTAGCTTATTGTTGATCCGATTTACACCATTTTTCCGTATGCTAAGATATTTTCAGTAATATTAGTTGTTGAAATAATAGGTGAAATAAATGAATGATTTCTGGCTCAATTTTATAAAAATGATCGATTTTTTTGCTAATTTTGCATTTTGGTTAGTCCTAGCAACATTATTCTATAACCTTATTTTGATTATTTGCGGGATCCCCAATAATAAAAAGCTGGATGCCATTTCAAAAAAAGAAGTTAAGCCTCGAACAAAATTCGCAATCTTAATTTCAGCTAGAAATGAAGAAATAGTCATTCCCTATTTAATCAGAAGTCTGCTGGCAATGGATTATCCTCAAGACATGTTCGATATTTTTGTAATTGCTGATAACTGTACCGACAATACTGCAATAGTAGCCGGAGACGAAGGAGCAAAAGTCTATCAAAGAAATGATCCCGATCATGCCACAAAAGGCTATGCTCTCAATTGGTTTTTCTCCAACAATCTGCGTAAATTATTAAAAACTTATGATCATTGTGTAATCTTTGATGCTGATAATCTGGTTGACCCTAATTTCCTTAAAATCATGGATCGTCATATTCAAACAGGCCAAACATTTTTAGCAGGCTATATGGATTGCAAAAATCCCGGCAAAAATGTAATAACCAGTGCTAATGCTTTATTTTATTTAAATCGTTCCCGCTTTCTGCATCAGGCAAGAAATAATCTTGGCTTACCCTTGGCATCTGTCAGTGGTACCGGTTTTAGCTTTGCACTTGAATTAATCAAAGAAACAGGCTGGGAAACTAAAACTTTAACTGAAGACGTTGAATTTACCATGCAGATGATTCTTAAAGGTCAAAAACCGGTCTATATTCGGGAAGCAATTTTTTATGATGAGCCGACCGACCAATTCAAACCGATGTTGCGCCAACGTTTCCGTTGGGGTATGGGCTCTGTACAAACTATGCGTTTAATGACTGGAAAGCTGTTTCGATACGCCTTGCATGTAAATCACAAAATATTCGACGCTTTCTGGTTTTTAGCTCAAATCCCTTTTTTCTTTATTTCCGGTTTATTATCTATTACAAAAATGTTAGTCTTTCTACCGGTTTATAGAGAGAATCCTGCCTGGTTTATCCGCGATTCAATAATTCCTGTAGTCGCTTATCTTGGAACAATCTTGACCTTGATTCTCTTAATCAAGCTCGAGCAAAAAGATCTAAAAATCTACTTTAAAGGTATCTTAGCTTATCCGATTTTAGGTGCAATTTGGGCGGCTCAACAAATGGCAGCAATCTTTTGTAAAGATGCGATTTGGCATCCGATCGTTCACACTCACGGTATTGAACTCGAATCACTTCACAAATAAATTAACAAGTTCAACTATTTTTTGTACAATGAAGATTAATTCATTTTTAAGGATTAATCATGAAAAAATATAAAAGAATTGTCATCAAAGTCGGAAGTTCTACCTTAACCCATGCAGACGGCAAGTTGGATATCCAACAAATAAAAAAAATAGTTAAAGAAATTTCTATTTTAACTGACCAGGGTTATGAATGTGTTTTTGTTACTTCAGGTGCAATTGCCGCCGGAATGGGTACTCTGGATGTACAAGAGAAACCTCATGAAATAGATGAACGGCAAGTATTGGCAGCCGTGGGACAAGTGCAATTGATTCAGCTGTATGCCCAGCTCTTCTTTGCTTTTGATCACAAAGTAGCTCAATTGCTTCTAACCAAGGATGATTTTGCCAACCGTACTCGTTACCTCAATGCAAGAAGTACTTGTACATTGTTACTTGAGAAAAAAATTATTCCCATCATTAATGAAAATGATTCCGTTTCAATTAATGAAATAAAACTAGGCGATAACGATTCATTATCGGCTTTTGTGGCATCTCTAATCGATGCAGATCTAATCTTTATCTTGACTGATATTGACGGCCTGTACGACTCGGATCCCAGAGAAAATCCGGCTGCTAAACGTTATGATACAATAACAGAAATTACTGATGAGATTAAACATATTGCCGGAACTACCGGTTCCAAATTCGGCACCGGAGGCATGGCAACCAAAGTACTGGCTGCAGAGATGGCAATGTCCAACGGTACAGATTTGATTATCGCTAACGGTGATGATCCACATGACATCAGCAGAGCTTTGCGCGGTGAAAAAGTGGGAACTCATTTTATAGCATCTGAACCCAATCTGAATGCTAGAAAGTATTGGTTGCGTTATGCCACGACTTTTTGCGGTAATGTATTTGTAGATCAAGGTGCATATGAGGCAATTTTGAAAGGTAAATCCTTACTGCCGGTAGGAATTTCAGAAGTTGAAGGAGAATTCGAACGCGGCTCTGTAATTTGCATCATGTATAATAATAAGCAGGTCGGTGTAGGAATCGCTAATTATAACAGTGATGAAATCGACAAAATCAAAGGCCAACAAACTGCAATGATCAAAAATATATTAGGTTATCAATATTCCGATGTTGTAGTTCACAGTGATAATTTAGTAGAAATATAATTTCGAGGTAAAAATTAATGATTAAACAATTATGTCAAAGAGCAATCCAAGCAGAAACTGAAATGCATAAATTGCCTACCAAAACTAAAAATACAATTTTAAGAGAAATTGCCAAAGCTTTAATCGCTGAACAAGATACAATTATTGAAGCCAATAAATTAGATTTAATAGCAGGAGAAGAAGCAGGACTTGACTCTGCCCTGCTCGATCGTTTAGCACTCAATCAAGAACGGATCGAGGGTATGGCTGAATCTTTAGAAGTAATTGCCGGATTTCCCGATCCGATTGGCGAAATAACCGAAGGATTTACTACAGAATCCGGCTTATCAATCGAAAAAGTCAGATCACCGCTCGGCGTCGTTGCTATTATTTATGAGTCAAGACCTAATGTAACGATTGATGCTGCAGGTTTATGCCTTAAGTCTTCCAATGTGACGATCCTCAGAGGTTCTTCTGCTGCTCTCAATTCGAATCGCATTCTGGCTGAATTATTTAATCGTGTTGGTGAAAAACATGGAATGCCAAAATATACCGTACAGCTCTTAGATGATCCCAGCAGAGATTCACTCAATCAACTGGTCACACAAGATAAATACATTGATGTACTGATCCCAAGAGGCGGCAAACAATTAAAAGAAGCTATGTTAGAAAATGCCACTATACCGATGATCTTAACCGGTGACGGCACTTGTCATATTTATCTTGATCAAACTTCAGAAGATGAAAAAACAATACCTATTCTGCTCAACGCGAAAACTCAAAGACCGGGAACCTGTAATTCAGTTGAATGTATCTTGATTCATCAGGACAAGAACTATTTTGCCCCGGAAATTGTAACTGCCATGTTAAAGAATGATGTAAAGGTTAACCTAACCCAAAATCTCTACAATGTTTTGCCTAAAGATCTTCAGACAAAAGTTTATCTCTCGGGTGAAGAATTATTCGGCAAAGAGTTTTTATCCAAAGAAGTTCTGCTGCATCAAGTTGACTCGGTTGAAACAGCTATTGAATTTATTAATCTGCACGGTACTAATCATTCAGATTGCATTCTAACTCAAAGCGTTAACAATGCCGAAAAATTTCTCAATCAGGTTGATTCTGCAGTCGTTTATCTCAATGCCAGTACAAGATTCTCCGATGGTGGTGAATTCGGATTCGGTGGCGAAATTGGAATTTCTACGCAAAAATTGCATGCTAGAGGACCGATGGGAATAAAACAATTGACATCTGAAAAATTTATAGTCAAAGGGCAAGGTCAAATTAGGAGTTAAGATCTAAGAAATCAGTATTGTTGAATGTCTCCCGTATTTAAATCAACAGTCTCAGTTGCATAATTACGATCTATAGTGATAAAACAAGTGGTTTCCGGATCAATTCTCTGAACGTTTTTCTCAATGATTTCTCTTAAAAAATCATTAGATTCAGGGTATTCATCCGGAACCTTCAGATCAAAGATTAAGTGCAAATGATCATCAATTTCCTGCATCCGGAAATCATGCATGGATATTTTTGAATCCAAAGATCGAATTATTTTTTCAACCAGGATTTCCATCCGATTTTGAATTGGATTGTCAAGATCAATCGGATCCATATGCAATACTAAGTGAATGTTATATTGTAGAGCAACTTCTCTTTCAATTTGATCGATCAAATTGTGACTTAGCATGATGTCTTCCGCTGCGTCTACTTCAACATGAGCTGTTGCAAAATAATTATCAGCACCATAATCATGGACGATTAAATCATGTATTCCAAATACTCCATCTTTACTTAAAATTAATTCTTTAATTGAATTCTTAATCTCACGATCAGGACGTTTACCTAATAATCGGTCCGTAGTTTTACGTAAAATTGACACGCCTGAATAGACAATAAATAAAGACATTCCAAATCCCACGTAGCCATCAAGCGGAACCTTAACTATTTGACCTAAAAGAATAGCACAAATAAGACCAAAATTAACTAGCATATCGGATATACTATCTTTTGCCGCTGCTTTAAGAATCAGAGATTTTAATAATTTACTTTGTTTTTTATAATATAAATATAGTGAGAATTTGATAATAATTGAAATAATCAACACTGAATAAAAGAACCATGAAACGGATATTGCTACAGGATTGATAATTTTTCCGATCGAAGATTTGCCTAGCTCAAAGCCTAAAAACAAGATAAACATCGCTACAAAACCGGAAGCCATATATTCAAATCTGGCATGACCAAAAGGATGTTCACGATCGGGAGGTCTTGAGGCTATTC
The DNA here is from genome assembly GCA_012522435.1 of Clostridiaceae bacterium. Taxonomy (GTDB): domain Bacteria; phylum Bacillota; class Clostridia; order Saccharofermentanales; family DTU023; genus UBA5436. The sequence goes on from JAAYKK010000036.1 coordinate 5,026, forward strand.
TAAAGCTGATTAAAACAATGATTGAAGATGCAAAATCCGATAAGTTATTGACTGCATCAGCATATATAGCAATACTCCCGGATAAAACTCCGGCAATAAACTTAAGAATAAATAAAAATAAATTTGAAATAATGCCAATATAACTGACTTTCAATCCTATTTTTTCACGTTCCTCCGTAGAGATCCGAGAAATTGTCTTAATCGTTTTGCTCATTTATCTATTATCATCCTAAAAAACTTATGCAACAAAATATTAAATATCTCATTGCATAAGTAAAACTAAACTATTGTCAGATTAACAAATTTGTTCTTCAACCAACGGTAAGAGCAGACCTTCCGCAACTTCGTCCGCTTTTGCTTTTCCGGCTAAAACTTCAATTAACTTCAAAGCAAAATAAATTGCTGTTGCAGGCCCTCTGGCAGTAATCAAATTGCCGTCTTGAACTACAATATCTTCTTTGTAAGTATCGAATGACAATTGATCTTCAAAACCCGGATAACTTGTACCTACTTTACCTTTGGTCAATCCTGCACGCTCCAAACCGATTGGTGCGGCACAAATTGCTGCCACAATTTTTTCTGCCTGATTCATTTTTTGTACAAAAGAAATAACTTCTGCCGAATCTCTTAAATATTCTGCACCGGGAAGTCCTCCGGGCAAGACTACAGCATCGTAGTCCTGATCAATTTCCGATAACTTGAGATCGCAAATCAATTTGATAGCATGACTTCCTTCAACTTCGAGTTGATCTTTGATTGAGATCATATCAACTGTTATTTCGGCTCTTCTCAAATAATCTACAACAGAAAGAGCTTCTATTTCTTCAAAACCATCTGCAAAAAGTACTGCTACTTTTTTTCCAACCATATTAACCTCCTACATTATTTATTCATGTTTTTCTAAACATAAATTTGAAAATTCTTGATTATCAATCTTTTCAGTAAATAAATATCATATACCTTAGCATACTTAATATCACAATTGTTTGCATCTTCAGCTCACAATTAGC
>JAAYKK010000037.1 GCA_012522435.1 Clostridiaceae bacterium
CCGCTGGAAGTACGAGTTGATCTTATTGCAATTGCACCTTGATTCGTTACTTTTAATAAAGCTGTGCGCCAAGATTTGCTAAACGAGGAACCACCGGCTCCGGCAATCACAAAACCGTCACTATTTTTTGCTACATATTCTATTATGCCGGGATCAGCATCTTGGCTGTAGTAGATAACAGGTACTCTCGGTAGCTCGTCCAAATCTGTCAGATCAAATTCTGAATTAAAGGTATGTCTTTTGACTGATTGATTAAGATAAAAAATCTGATCATTTCTGATATAGCCCAAACAACCGAAATCATTAGATTTGAAAGCATCAACTTTAAAAGTGCTGATCTTTTGGCAATCACGTGCAGCATAGATTGCATCTTGGAAAACAATCAATGCTCCTTTACCAATTGACTGATCCGAAATTGCTGTGAGAACCGCTTGATACAGATTTAAAGGACCGTCGGCACTGGTTGCAGTTGACGGCCTCATTGAGCAGGTGATAACTATCGGTTTAGAGGTAATTGAAGTTAAAGTTAAGAAATAAGCTAACTCATCTAAAGTATCTGTGCCATGGGTAATAACAATCCCGTCCAGATCTGAATCCTCTGTCTCGGTTATTCTTTTTGCTAGATTAAGCCAATCTGCCATTGTAATATCCGTACTCGAAAGATTAAGAATTGTCTCAGTTTGCAGATCAGCCAGATCGTAGATACCGGGAACGGATTTAAGCAAGGTGTCTACATCAAATGCACCGTCTCTATATCCGGTGGTAGCTCCTATTTTGCCGGCAGCGGAAATTGTACCGCCGGTTGCTAAAACTAAAATTCTTTTCTTGACTTTATCTTTGGCAGATAATTGCCTTTGTTCTTTAGAAATTTTATTATCTCTTTTCCTTAAATTATTTGATCGTTGATATTATATCATTAAATAAAAGCTTGCCCACTCGGACTGAGATTTCTCAAAGTTTTGGTGAACAAGCTTTTTATTTGTTTGTTAAACATTTTTAGCAATATTTTAACTTCAATTATAATGTTGGTAAATTATTATTCAGAAATTGATGCTTCCAATTGTTCTATTTCAGAGTTACCTTCGGTTTCTATTTCGGTAGTCGGTGAACCATAATAGCCGATCTTATTTGAACCTTCTGCAGAAATCTTCAACTTGTCTCTAACTGAAACAATTACGTTGGCTGATCCTTCGATCTCTAATTCAGCTTTAGTTGCCGGCATTTTACTGAAATCCACAACACAGGCACCTTCAACTTCAAGATCAAGATCTTCCAGCTTACCTTTTGCCGAAATTTCAGCTGCCCCTTCAAGTTCAACTTCCAGATGTTCCAGGTTAACATTTTCCAGAATTACTTCTGCAGCACCTTCAATTTCTACTTTGTCTAAAGGCATATCATTTGCGTTTAGATTAACCAGTGCACGTCCTTCAACATCCAGCTCTTTTATAGGCAAGTCAATATTTATAGTATATTGATTACCCTCTAAGCCTTGAGCTTTAATGATCAAAATATCATCATCTTTTACTAAATAATATAAAGGATTGTGTCCTCTATTATCATGACCCGTGGTCAAGTCTGCCGGACTGGATTCCATAGCATTTTTCCCGGTATTTTGAATATTAATTGTAAAATCAGAATTGTTCGGTACACCGTGGCCTTCAATCTTTAACTTGTAGCCTCCACTTTTTTCATCCAGCGAAATTGCATCTGCTCCAAGTTCAAAAGTTGAATCGTCAGTCGTTGTTTCAGCGGAAATAGTTTCAGTTGTCTCTTCAACGATTTCAGCTGTTTCAGTTTCAGACTCTGCCGTTGTTTGTTCTTCTGTACTCTCTTCGGTTTCCAAATTCTCTTTTTCTTCTTGCAGTTTTTTACTTTCTTCGACAAGAGCTTCGGACATCTCTTCCAATTTGGAGTTTAGTTCCTCCACATCTTGTTCAAGCTTTTCTCCAGCTTGATCCACACTATCAGATTTATTTGGTGTGCAAGCACCTAAGAGTAAACTGATCGAGACAATAATCAAGATTAAAATAAATTGTTTTTTCATAATATATAGGAATTTTCCTAAAAAAATTCTTTACTCCTTTCACTTATGAATAATCAATATTCTAAAATAATTCAGCTAAGAAGTTTAATTTAGAATGTTTTATATTAATAATCTTACTATTTTTGCTAAAATATGTAAGTAAAAATTCAAATAATTAACAATTATTAAGAATAGAGGATTATTCATATGAGAAGAAAAGATCGTGAAATGTCTGAAGAATACGGTTTATCCGTGATTGACCGTGCTGAATACGGGACCTTATCAATCATTGATTATACTGAGCCGAAGTTGCCATATGCTATTCCATTATCAATCGCGAGAATTGAGCATAAATTATACTTTCATTCTGCCAAGAGTGGTCATAAAACTGAATTGTTAAAAGATGGTGCTCGAGCAAGAGTTGTCTTTGTAGACAAAGTAAGGGTTCCGGATTTTTTTGATCAGCAAGAATTAGTTCAAATAGCCGAAGCAGGTGAAATCGGCAAGCAATTGAGTAAGATATTTACGACTGAATTTTCTTCTGCTATTGTCACCGGAATTGTAAGACAAATCTCAGCGACCAAAGAATTTCCTGAATATGAATCGGCAATGCGAGCAATTTGTGAAAAATATGTACCCGATAAGATGATATTATTCGAAGCAGCTCTAGAAATGAGTCTTGAAAGAATGGCTGTCTATGCCATAGAAATTGATTCAATCAAAGCAAAACGCAAAAAGTTCGATGCTCAAAATGAAGAAATGAAATGGCAAAGAATGGAATAGTTTTTAATCTATTAATTAATAATAAAAGTCCGGTTCTTGAACAAACCGGACTATAAATAGCTTTTTACTAATAAACTTCAGAAGCTTTTTCTGAAGTTTAGTTGATCAATATAAGTCTTAAAAGTCGATGTAATCACCAACATAACGACCGGCAGGTCTGATAATCTTATTGATATTAATTTTATCTTCCAGATTATGAGCAAGCCAGCCAATAGCTCTACTGATTACAAATAACGGTGTATAAAGATCTTCCGGTATTTGCAACATGTCATAAATAAATCCACTATAGAAGTCGACATTTTCACAGATGTTTTTATTCTTTGTTTCGCCGATATATTGACATGCCAGATCGGCAAAGCGTTTGTAAAATTTCAGTTCAGCCAAATGGCCTGTCATTTCTGCAACATCGGTTGCATGTTGACGTAAGAGAACACTTCTCGGATCAGAAACGGTATAAACCGCATGACCCATACCGTAAACTAAACCGGATTTATCAAAATATTCTTTATTCAGTAATTTTTTGATGATCTCTAATATTTGATCATCATTTGCTTCGAGACCGATATCATTAATAATTGTCTTCATCATATTTCTGCAAGTAATATTGGCACCGCCGTGACGAGGTCCCTTAAGAGAACCAACTGCGGCTGCGAAACAAGAATAGAGATCGGTTTGCGTTGAGGAGACAACCAAACTGGCAAAAGTCGAATTGTTACCGATACCGTGATCGGCATGCAAAATCATCATCAAATCAAGAATATCAACTTCCGCTTTGGTATAGTTGCCCTCTCCTCTTAAGAGATAAAGAAAGCTCTCAGCCAAATCAAGTTCTTCATTGATTGAATGAATAACCAAGCTTTGATCGCCTAATAAGTGAGCTTTGGAGCGATAACAATAAACACAGATCGCCGGCAATTTTGCAATGATCGAAAGTCCTTGGCGTAATGTGTTGTCAATACTCGCATCATCCGGATTCTCATCTTCACCATAAAGCAGAAGAATCGATCTTTGAATTTTGTTCATGATATTAATCGTCGGTGCCCGTAAAATATTTCTGGATAGAAATCCTTCGGGCAGACTGTATTCAGAACGCAAAAAACCTTTGAATAAGGATAGTTCTTTATTGTTAGGCAAATAGCCATTCAAGAGCAGGAAGCAAACCTCTTCGTATCCATTGCGTTCACGGTTTGCAACTTTACTGTATAGAGCTTCTAGAGGAAATTCTCTATAGTAGAGTTCGCCCGGAATATCTATTTTGTTACCTTCTTCATTTATTTTATAACCCATAACGTCACAAATTCTGGTTAAACCGACTACAACACCGGTACCATCTTCATTCCGCAGGCCTTTTTTTACATCATATTTAGAATAGAGATAATTGGGGATCGTATTTTTGTTCGATGCATTGTGAAATATCTCTAATATTTCTTTGCCATTTTTCATTTATGATAATATCCTTCCTTTATGCACAAGATCTAAAGAGTTTATTATTATACAGGAATAGTTATACATTTGAAAATACTGTAACGTCTGTATTTTACTTCTCGAAAAGTTTACCATATTATTGTAGCACTTATACAATATTTATAGTGAGGTGAATAATTATTAGTAGTTTAGCATATAAAATTATCAAAAATCATTTGGCAGAACCGACAGAATTAAAGGCCGGTAAGACAATTAGATTGGTTATTGACAATACTCTAACCCAAGATGCCACCGGAACAATGGCATTTTTACAATTTGAAAAAATGGGTGTAGACCTGGTTAAGACAAAAGCTGTCAGTTATGTTGACCATAATACAATGCAAACAGGCTTCATGAATGCTGACGATCACAAATATCTGCAATCCGTTGCTAATCGTTATGGTGTTTTGTTCTCTAAAGCCGGAAACGGGATCTGTCATCAAGTACAATTAGAGCGTTTTGATAAGCCGGGTGAGACTTTGCTCGGTTCAGACTCACATACGCCTACCGGTGGCGGTATGGCAATGATTGCGATCGGTGCCGGCGGTTTGGACGTAGCATGTGCTATGGCAGGAATACCTTATACTTTGACTTTACCGGAAGTTGTCAATGTTAAATTGACCGGTGAGTTAAAACCGGGTGTCAGTGCAAAAGACATTATCTTAAAAGTTCTGGAACTCCAATCGGTTAAAGGCGGGGTTAATAAGATTTTTGAATATAGTGGAGAAGGTATTAAGGGACTCAGTGTTCCTGAACGAAGCACGATTACTAATATGGGTGCCGAACTTGGAGCAACTACTTCAATCTTTCCTTCCGATGAAAACACCAAAGAGTTTTTAGAAAAACAAGGGCGTGTGGAGGACTATATTCCATTAAGTGCAGATGAAGATGCTCATTATGACGAGGTAATTGAAATTAACTTGTCTGAACTTGAGCCTTTGCTCGCAGCACCGCATTCACCTGATAATGTAGAGAAAGTTGCTGATCATCAAGGTACTAAGGTTGATCAAGTCTGTATCGGTTCCTGTACCAACAGCAGTTATACCGATTTAATGAATGTGGCAAATATTCTTAAGGGTAAAAAAGTACATCCTGATGTTTCTTTAACAATTTCATTCGGTTCAAAACAAGTTTTGAATATGCTGTCTGAAAGTGGCGGTTTATCCGATATTATTGCCAGCGGAGCCAGACTTTTAGAAGCTGCCTGCGGACCTTGTATCGGAATGGGCCAATCGCCTCCGACCGACGGTGTTTCCTTACGGACTTTTAATCGAAATTTCTACGGCAGAAGTGGGACGATGAGTGCCGGTGTTTATCTGGTATCTCCAGAAACCGCGGCTATTTCAGCTGTCAACGGTTATATCAGTGAGGCAACCGAGGTTGAATATGAGAAAGCCGTTTTGCCTGATCAGTTCTTGATTGACGATTCAGGAATTATCGAGCCGGATTGTGATCCGGAAAAACCGATCATCAAGGGACCGAATATTAAAGATGTTCCGGTCGGACAAGCTTTATCAGCAATAGATAAAAAAGTTATGATTAAAGTTGATGATAACATCACTACTGATCATATTATTCCGGGCGGATCAGCAGTTTTGCCGTTTAGAAGTAATATTGAAAAGATTTCTGAATTTACTTTCTCACAAATTGATCCCGAATTTGCTTTGAGATGTTTGCAAAATGATGGTGGAATCATTGTGGCGGGTGAAAACTACGGGCAAGGTTCATCCCGTGAACACGCTGCTCTGGCTCCTCTCTATCTTGGTATTAGAGCTGTAATTGCCAAATCGTATGCTAGAATTCATAAACAGAATCTGATTAATTCAGGTATCATTCCCTTATTATTTGATGATCTTGCGGATTACGAGCCGATTGAATTATTAGATGAATTAGAAATCAAGGGAATTGAGAATTTGGCAGTTGGCCAAAATTATACAGTACTAAATAAAACTAAGAATCTAGAATTTGTAGTTAAACATGATTTGTCAGAAGATCAAATTGAAGTTATCAAAAACGGTGGGCTTCTGAATACTATTAAAAAGAGTAATAAATGATACGTTTTTATGAGAAAATGTGTGTATTAATTTACATTTTCCCTCATTCTCGTTAAAGTACATAAAGTACAGAAAGTATAGAAAGTATAGAAGAAGATCAACAAATCTTAAGGAGTTATGAGATATGGGTTGGTTAGGATGGATAGTAATCGGTGCAATCGCAGGATGGATTGCAAGTAAAATTACTAAGAATGATGCCGGTATGGGAATCCTTGCAAATATCATTGCAGGTGTTATCGGTGGACTTGTAGGTGGATTTGTTTTCAATGCAATCGGTGGTTCAGGTATCACAGGTTTTAATATCTGGAGTCTGTTCGTTGCCATAGTCGGTTCAGTTATTGTATTGGCTATATATAACCTCATTCGAGGTAGAGGTGCACGAGGATAATCCCAAACATTTCCTGGTATAAACCAAATCCGGTCAGCAAATTGTTGGCCGGATTTTTTAATGGTCAAATGCAATTAATCCATCTAGAATAGAATTAGAAATCTGAAATGTATGAAGGAGTATAAATTATGAAAAGTTATCGTAAAGAATTATGGTTCAATGTTCCTCAAAGAAGAGGTTTAGTTCATATCACACCGGATGTTCAACAGGCTATCACTGACAGTGGAATCAAAGAAGGTCTATGTTTAGTCAATGCAATGCATATAACGGCAAGTGTTTTTATCAATGATAATGAATCCGGTTTACATGCCGATTTTGAACGTTGGCTAGAAAAATTAGCTCCGGAAAAACCTTACGACCAATATGATCATAATGGATATGAAGATAATGCCGATGCTCATCTGAAACGGACAATTATGGGTCGCGAAGTAGTAGTTGCTATTACCGATGGAAGATTGGATCTCGGACCTTGGGAAGCAATCTTTTACTATGAGCTGGATGGAAAACGAGACAAAAGAGCTTTGATCAAAATTATTGGTGATTAATGTTACCCCACAGATAATTGTTTTGGAATATTATTTTTTTAAGATCTAAAAGTATTTAAATTGATTTTTTGAGAGTGGGAAAATTATGGAAAAGAAAATTATTGTTGTCGGTGGAGTAGCCGGCGGAGCGACAGCTGTAGCCAGAATGCGTCGTTTAGATGAGAATGCAGAAATTATTTTGTTCGAAAAAGGAGCACACGTTTCCTTTGCTAATTGCGGCCTACCCTATTATATCGGTGGAGTAATAGCCAATCGAGATTTATTATTCGTTTCGGATAAACAAAAAATCGAAGAGAGATTTAATGTTGATGTCCGTATCAAAAGTGAAGTGCTCAAAATTGATAAAGAAAATAAGACAGTTGAGGTTAAAAATCTGCAAACCGGTGAAACGTATTTGGAAACCTATGATAAATTGGTTCTCGCAACCGGTTCACGTCCTTTTTTGCCGACTGAGGATTGTCTTGATCATGCTAATGTATTTACACTTTGGAATATGGATGATACAGACAGTGTCTTTGATTTTATCCAAACTAATAATCCGCAAAGAGCAGTTATTGTAGGTGGTGGCTTTATCGGAATAGAAGTAGCCGAAAATCTGATCGAGAAAGGGCTGGATGTTACCCTGATTGAGATGGCTCCTCAGGTTATGGCTCCTTTTGATCCGGACATGTCTATTATGCTGGAAAATCAATTGCGTATCAAGGGTGTCGATTTACGTCTCAACACTGCCTTGGATAAGATTGAAAATGGCGGTAAATCTGTAAAATTAGGCGACGGTTCATTTATTGACACAGATCTGGTGATTTTATCTATTGGTATCAGACCAAATAGTAAGTTAGCCAGAGATGCCGAACTTGAACTAAATCAACGTGGCGGAATTGTCGTTGACAAATATCTCCAAACTTCAGATCCCCATATTTATGCAGTTGGTGATGTGATCGAAGTTGAAAATTTCGTTTCCGGATTACCGACTATGGTTCCTTTAGCAGGCCCGGCAAATAAGCAAGGCAGAATCGTTGCCGACAATATCCTGCGTAATACTAAAACTCCATATCGGGGAACCCAAGGAACTTCAATTGCTAAAGTTTTTGATTTATGTGCCGCTTCAACCGGTCAAAATGAAAAAACTCTGAATAAAGATGGTCTCATCCAAGGTAAAGATTATTCCGTTGTCTTATTGCATCCAATGGATCATGCAGCTTATTATCCCGGTGCTATGCCAATTGCACTGAAACTGATCTTCTGTATCCCGGACGGAAAAATATTAGGAGCTCAGGCAATCGGTTATTCCGGAGTTGATAAGAGAATTGATGTGATTGCTACTGCTATGAATTTCAATGCCTCAGTTTATGATTTGCAAAATCTGGAATTAGCATATGCCCCTCCCTATTCTTCAGCCAAAGACCCGGTCAATATGGCGGGTTACATGGCTGTTAATATGATTGAGGGTTTAAGTGAAACTGTTTCAATATCTGATTTGGATAATCTGCCGGAGTCAACTGTCCTGCTCAGTATTCAAGAACCTGCCGAACTCATGGTTGGCTCGATCCCCGATTCTTTGCATATTCCTTTAACCGAGTTAAGAGATCGTTGGCAAGAACTTGATCCGGACAAAGAATACATTGTCTACTGTCGAACAGGTAACCGCTCTTATCTAGCAGAAAGAATCTTAAAACAAAAAAAGATCAAGGTTAAAAACTTAGCCGGCGGTTATACTTCTTATCTTAATTCACAACCGGTTGCAGTGAAGAAACAAGATTTGGATCATAAAGATTCGGGTTCTACCGACAGAAAAAATCTTGAACAAGAATCTGCTATAACCGGATCAGGCAATGTACTCAATCTGGATGTTTGTGGTTTGAGCTGTCCCGGACCTATTGTTCAAGTCAGTAAAATGATGGAAACTATGTCCGATAACGATATCTTGGAAGTTAAAGCCACCGACCCGGGGTTTGCCAGAGATATTGAAAGTTGGTGTGAAAACACAGGCAATACTTTGCTCTCATCAGAAACAGAAGGTAATGACATTTATGTAACGCTTAGATGCAATCGACAGGGTGCAACTGAAAATCTCGCAGCAGATCAAGCACAGAGTTTAAAACAAACGCAAAAAGAAAAAACTATGATCGTTTTTTCAGGCGATCTTGATAAAGCAATCGCTTCCTTTATTATTGCGACAGGCGCGGCAGCTATGGGTAATAAAGTTAACATGTTCTTCACTTTTTGGGGTTTATCTGTGATCAGAAAAACTGAAAAACAAAAAGTAAAAAAGAATTTTATCAGTAAAATGTTTTCGATGATGCTCCCCCGCGGCAGCAAAAAGCTTAAATTATCGCAGATGAATTTCTTGGGTGCAGGCTCAAAAATGATTCGTTCAGTCATGAAAAGTAAAAATATTGACTCTTTGGAAGATTTAATCAAACAAGCTCAAGCAGCAGGGGTCAAAATGACCGGCTGCCAAATGTCAATGGATGTGATGGGTATTACACAAGCTGAGTTGATTGATGGGGTTGAGGTTGGCGGTGTCGCATCAATGTTAAACGACAATGACAATTCAAATATGAATTTATTTATCTAGAGTAAAATAATTTGAACAGCTGAAAGGCAAATTATCGTATGTACAAAACAAAAGTATCAGAGTTTGAAAAGCAGTTTGCAGAGTTGAAACGAGTATTAGCTAAGCAAAATATTCCTTTGGAAAATTTACACGTAGGATTAAGGCTTGATCCGGATAATTACCTTTATCTGGTCAATGACAGTCAGCCGGAGGCTTTAAATAAAAAAGATTTTACTAAAAAAGCTCCTTTATTTGCTAAGATTTTCGAGGGAAAAGCCGAACGTGATGTTATTCTGACCTGCCAACCAAAATATACTCAAAAAGCAATAGCTAAAAATTTAGATATCTTACCTGTATTGGATGATTTGCCACAAATCGTAGGTTTGAAAGCTAAACTTTGTCAGGGCAATGATCAAAAATCGATCTTGAGAGCATTGCGCAAGCAAGATGCCTGCTTATTGGCAGGACATCAAACATATGGTAATGCAGTATTGGCAATTGGAACTTCTCTTGGCTTAATCAGCTCGACTGCTGCAATTGTTGAAAAAAGCGCCCAAGCTATGGTCGAGGCTCAATGTTTGGGCGGTGCTAAAAAATTATCTTATAGGATATCCAAGAATTATCGTAAGCTTTATCTAGATCGATATTCCAAAATGGATCAGGAGCTGGAATCTTTATCCGCTCAAGATTATGAGAGAAAAATCCCGGCGGCTGAACTCTCTCTACGGCAAGCTTTAGTTGATTTCGGGAAAAAACTGGTCCGGGAAAACCTGACTCAAGCAACTTGGGGCAATCTTTCGGCCAGACTCGACCGGCAATACATGTTGATTACACCTTCGGGTATGGCCTATAACAGGCTTACCCCTTATGACATGGTGCGTGTAGATTATCATTCAATGAAACATGAAGGTAAATTAAAGCCCAGTGTTGAACAGGGATTCCATGCCGCAATCTATCGTGAGCATGAGGAAATAAACGCTATGATTCATACTCATTCCTTTAATTGCAGTGTTTTTGCAGCCGCAAATCAAGCTTTGCCGATTATAATGCCGGCAGCGATCCCCCACTTAGGGAGTCATTCCGGTTATTGTCCTTACGAAATGCCGGGTTCGAACGAGCTTGCAAAAGCTGTTGCAACAGCAATTACCGATTCAGTTTGGTCTTGTATTATGGGATCACACGGTATGGCTGTTTGCGGTTCAAGTATTGAGGATTCCTTTGAAAAAACCTTATTAATGGAACAAGCAGCCAGATATTATTTGGATGTGCATTGTAAGCACTAGAATTGTTGTAGATATAATCTGAATTAAGCCTGAAGTTAAACAATGACTTCAGGCTTTTTTTAGTTTAAACTTTATTCGGCTCTGAGAAATCAGTACCGAAAGTATCAACTGTAATTGATTTAATTCTTTGATCTTGTAGAGGCTTGTCTTGCATATTACGTTCAGTATTAGCAATTGCATCAACAACTTCCATTCCTTCCAGAACTTTACCGAAAGCTGCATATTGATTATCTAAATGTGGTGAATCTTGATGCATGATAAAAAACTGACTGCCTGCTGAATCAGGATCCATCGTTCTCGCCATAGAAAGTACACCACGAGTATGTTTCAAATCATTAGCAAATTGATTATTGCTAAACTCACCCGGAATCGAATATCCCGGACCACCCATACCGGTACCGTCAGGACAACCACCTTGGATCATAAATCCGGGAATCACGCGATGAAAAATACAACCGTTGTAAAAGTCTTGTTTAATCAAGGAAACAAAATTATTTACCGTATTGGGTGCAATTTCCGGATAAAGTTCCGCAGTGATAATCCCTCCATTTTCCATTTCTATGGTTACTATTGGATTTTTAGCTTTTTCAGACATATTTTTACTCCTTATTTTTGGATTTTGTTTGTAACTACTGAAACATAATACCATACAAAATAAAAAAATATTTGCCTCTACCGTCAGATCATTTTATAGTATAGATACCACTCCCCCGGGGGTGATAGTGTAATAGTAATATTTAATCCAAAAAGGTGGAACATGAAAAATAAATTTACTGTAAGTGGGATGACCTGTTCGGCTTGTTCTCTAGCCGTGGAAAAAGCAGTGCAAAAACTTGATGGAGTGAATGAAGTAAATGTTAATCTGCTTAATCACTCGATGCAAGTTGATTTTGACCGGGCAATAATTAGTGAGCAAGAAATCAGCAAAGCAGTAGCGGATGCAGGATATAGTGCTTCCCCAGTCCAGATCGCCGAAACTGAAATTAAACAGACCGGCTCTCTGGAAAATCTGATCGCAGCAGAAGAAAAAAATCTGAAAACAAGATTTCTTATCTCTTTAATTTTTATGCTGCCTTTAATGTATATTGCAATGGCCCCGATGTTCAGTTTACCAAGTTTGGGTCTTTTTCAAGGGCCTGAGAATGCAGTAATCTTTGCTTTTAGTCAGATGTTACTCACTTTACCGATTATAATCGTCAATTACAAATATTTTCAAAATGGATTTAAAGCATTGAGCAAAAGAAATCCTAATATGGACTCCTTAGTCGCGATTGGATCTTCTGCTGCATTTATTTATGGAATTTTCGTAATTTATCGCTTGGCTTACGCTCTGGGTCATAATCAAGCGGAAATCATTCAGCATTATGGACATTCACTCTACTTTGAATCAGCAGCCATGATTTTGACCTTGATTACACTTGGAAAATATCTGGAATCTAAATCGAAAGGTAAAACCACTGACGCCATCAAAAAATTAATGGATTTAAGTCCTAAAACTGCAATCAAGTTAGAAGATGGTCAGGAAATTGAAGTTCCGCTAGAACAAGTTAAGGTCGGAGACATCCTGGTCGTAAAGCCCGGATCTGCTGTACCTGTCGATGGCATAATTATTTCCGGCCAAGGGGCATTTGACCAATCTGCGATCACAGGTGAATCTATTCCGGTCGAGAAAGGACCTGAACAAGAAGTAATCGGTTCAACAATTTTGAAACTGGGCTCTATTGTGATGCGGGCCGAAAAAATCGGAGACGACACAGCTATTGCCAAAATCATCCAGCTTGTTCAAGATGCCAATGCTACCAAAGCTCCGATTGCCCAACTAGCCGATAAGGTAGCCGGTGTGTTTGTACCGATTGTAATCTTGATCGCTACGCTTGCCACGCTCATTTGGTTATTGCTTGGATATTCATTTGAATTTGCACTGACGATCGGTATTTCAGTTCTCATCATCTCTTGTCCTTGTGCCTTGGGTTTGGCAACACCTGTTGCAATCATGGTCGGTACAGGAAAAGGTGCAAGTAGCGGTATTTTAATTAAATCAGCTGAAGCTTTAGAAACTCTCCACAATATAGATTCCGTGATTCTGGACAAAACAGGAACAGTTACAGCAGGCAAACCTCAAGTCACTGACCTGGTACTGATTGCAGAGATCGAGTTAGAAAGCTTTTTGCAGATTGCGGCTTCACTCGAAGCTCCTTCCGAGCATCCGCTCAGTTTGGCTATTCTTGAATATGCCACCGAAAATCGAATCGAAATTAAACCTGCAACTAATTTTCTCAATCATTTGGGCAAAGGCATTGAAGCTAAAATCGATAATCGGCGCTATATTGCCGGCAATCAAAAATACATGGTTGAAAATGGTATTGATCTAGCCCCTACTCTAGAGATCTTCAATCAATTATCTGTGGCCGGCAAAACAACTCTCTACTTTGCAGATCAGGATAAATTGTTGGGCATGATTGCAGTAGCTGACACGGTCAAATCGAATTCTAAACAGGCAATTGAGCTATTGCATCAAGCAGGAGTTAAAGTTTATCTGTTGACCGGAGATAATCAAAGGACTGCAGAAGCAATAGGAAAAGAGCTCGGTTTAGATCAAGTAGTAGCTGAGGTATTACCGGAAGATAAAGAAAAAATGGTTCGCCAAATCAAAGCCGAAGGAGGCAAAGTCGCAATGGTCGGAGACGGAATTAATGACGCTCCCGCTTTGGCCAGAGCGGATGTTGGTATTGCAATCGGAGCCGGAACAGATATTGCAATTGAAGCAGCTGACCTCGTCCTCATGAAATCTGACTTACTTGATGTAGTTAATAGTATCGAGCTCAGTCGCCGTACCATCCGTAATATCAAGCAGAATTTATTCTGGGCTTTCTTTTATAACATTATCCTCATTCCGGTAGCTGCCGGAATCCTCTACTTACCTTTCGGCATCGCATTAAATCCGATGATTGCTTCAGCAGCGATGTCGCTCTCTTCGGTTTTTGTCGTTACTAACGCTTTGCGTCTAAACAATTTTAAATCCTTAATCCCGGTTGCTACGCCGGAACAAGCTCAAAGAGATACAATAAAGGCTGAAGTCAATATTCAAAAATTAGTAATCGATCAAGTTCATAGTTTAGCTAGTAGTGTAAAAAACGATAATCATATTAAAGGAGAAAAAGATATTATGAAAAAAATAATCAAAATTGAAGGTATGTCCTGCTCACATTGTTCAGCCCGAGTAGAAAAAGTTCTGAATGAAATTGAAGGTGTTTCCGCAACGGTAGATTTAGAGAAAGAACAGGCTGAAGTAGAATTAAACTCGGATCTTGAAGATCAGGTTTTAATTGATACAATCAGTGATGCAGGTTATCAAGTAATAGAAATTATTGGCTCTGTTAAGTAAAGATGAAGAAAAAGAGATCTGAAAAGCAAACTGGCGAAAGATTAACAAGAAAATCTTACCTCAAGCTTTTAAAATCAGATCAAGAATAACAAAAAAAGAAAAAGTGTGCTA
>JAAYKK010000038.1 GCA_012522435.1 Clostridiaceae bacterium
TCATTTCAAGAGGCTTTACAGATCAAAGAAAAACTAAAACAATTATCCGGAGTCAATCAAGTATTATGGCTAGACGATACCTTAGATGTATTTGTGCCGCTTGAAATGTTGGATTCTCAAATTGTGAATTCATTTTATACAGGAGATAAAGCATTATTTCAGTTAACAACGGAAACAGATCAAGCTCCTCGGATTCTCGAAAGTATCTATGCTTTAGATAATGAAGTAATTGTCTCAGGGCAGTTGGTTGATTTGGCGAATGCTCAAAATGCTGTTCAATCTGAAATGTTAAAAATTGTAATGATCTTAGCTCCCTTGGTTTTATTAGTGTTAATTATCGGTACTCACGCCTGGCTGGAGCCTTTTGTTTTCCTAATTACGATTAGCGTAGGCATTGTGCTCAATATGGGTACTAATATTTTCCTGGGTGAGATTTCCTTTATTACTCAAGCAGTTGCAGCTGTGCTCCAATTAGCTGTATCAATGGACTATGCAATTTTTCTTTTAAATAGTTTTAATGCTAATCGCAAAGCAGGTTATGGACCGGAAGTTGCAATGGCTATGGCTATGCACAAAACTACTTCGGCTATATCTTCATCTGCACTGACAACTATATTTGGTTTTTTAGCTTTAATTTTCATGCGTTTCCGGATAGGCTCGGATTTAGGAATCGTAATGGCCAAAGGAATCTTATTTTCTTTTGTTTCAGTCATGATCTTCATGCCTGCCTTGTTGATTGCAATGTATGAACTGGTAGATAAAACAACCCATCGTTCATTCTTGCCCAATTTTACTTTTTTGGGCCGACTGGTAAAGAAGATAAAATGGCCCATCATGATTTTAGTTTTGTTAATTTCTGTTCCGGGATTTTTAGGTAGCAGAGCAAATACTTTTCTTTATGGGATGGGAGGATTTCCCACAGGCTCTAAGATGGAAAGAGATAAAATCGCAATTGAAGAAGAGTTTGGTGAACAGCAACAAATGTCCTTAATGGTGCCAAAAGGAAACATCCAAAAAGAATTGTTGGTTCAAGAAGAAATTGAAAACCTGGATCATGTCGTCTCAATAATTTCTTATGTCAATACAGTAGACAAAGCGATACCACAGGAAATATTAGATGATGATCAATTAGAAATGCTTATTTCTGAAAAGTATTCTCAATTTATTATTACAGCTGAAGTTGCTTCAGAAGGGGACATATCTTTTAACTTGGTAGAAAATGTTAGAAAAATAGCAGCTGATTCATACAATGAGGATTACCGTCTGGTAGGTGAGAATGTAGTAATGTTGGATATGAAAAATACGATAGAAACTGATGAGCTGATAGTAAATGGCCTTGCAATCTTAGCTATTGCCGTAGTTATCATGATTTCCTTTCGTTCCATTAGTTTGCCTTTGATTTTAGTACTGACTATTGAAATTGCTATTTGGATAAATTTATCTATTCCATACTTTACAGGCTCATCATTAAGTTATATAGGTTATTTGATTATCAGTACCGTACAACTAGGGGCTACTGTAGATTATGCCATTTTATATACTGATCATTATCTAGCTAATAGAACGAAATACCATAAACAAAATGCATTGATTGTAAGTATCAAAGAAACTGTTCCTTCATTATTACCACCCGCGCTAATTTTGACTATAGCCGGATTTGCTTTAGCCTTCAGCTCTTCTTTAACAATCGTTAGCGAACTAGGATCAGTACTGGGTAGAGGAGCGATCTTATCTTTCTTGTCGGTTGTATTTGTTTTACCTGGCCTCTTATATCTTTTTGACAAAACAATACAGAAAACTAGTAGAAAAAGAATTTTCATAGATAAATCTGAACCGGAAAATCCGAACTATATTGATTCGGATGAGCAACAAGCAATGATTGGGTTTGTAGAGAATCAGATGGAGGAAAAATAAATGTTAGGGAATTCTAAAAACAAAAGATTAATTAAAAGAATAATTTCTTATCTATGTATCAGTTGCATACTCTTGTTGTGTATTATTCCTAATCGAGCAGTGGCAGGTAATCAAATGCCCGAAAGTAAAATGAACAAAACTTCATTTGATTCGAAGGAAAAAACGGAGGTTGTATATGCAACACTTGACGGTCAAGGTACAACAAAAGATATATATATTGTTAATCATTTTACTCCTCAAGCAGACCAAGTTATTGATTATGGAAATTATAGCGAAGTGCAAACTTTATCTCTCCAAGGAGATCTTAATCAAACCGATAATGAGATTAAGGTCAACACCGGTGCACAAGATTATTACTATAAAGGAAAATTGAAGAGCAAAGAATTGCCTTGGGATTTTACACTAATTCATAGACTGAACGGTCAGGTAATAGAGCCAGAAGAATTGTCCGGAGCAACAGGCAAGTGGTCTTGGGAGCTTTCAGTGAAGCCTAATTCAAAACTGAATAACACTGAGCAAAAGAACGCTTGGGCTGCAGGATCAATATTGCAAATAACTTTAACTCTAAGCCATAACATAGCTAAAAACATTAAAACGGAAAATGGTTTGGTGGCAGAAGCGGGAAGTAACCGAGTGGTTAATTTTATGCATTTGCCGGATACTGATCTTACAACTTTTACGGTTGAAGCAGACATTACTGATTTTTATCTGCCGGCAATTCAAATTGCGGCTACCCCCTTTTCAACAGAGATGTTTAATATTAACTTGCCTGACTTTAGCGAAAATGAAGATTTGAAGACTCTTCAAGATGCTACAGAAATGCTTTCAAATGGCAGCAAAGAGCTTGCTCAAGGCATGTCTGAATTAAATGAGGGTGCCGATCAGCTTGAAGAATCACTGAATCTGATAAATGACGCCGGAGATGCGCTAAATGCCGGAGGTGATGAGCTGACAGGAGGTGTCAAGCAATACATATCCGGTATAGAACAATTGTCAGAGAACAGTTATGATCTACGAAAAGGAGTTGAGCAGGCGGCAGAGGGATCAGGTGATCTGGCTCAAGGATTAGGTTCAGCTAATCAAGGGCTTAGTCAATATACGACGGGCGTTAGTTCATATGTAGATGGTGTTAATCAATTAACATCATCATTGCCGGAGCTGAATCAGGGTGCACAGCATATTATTACTGCTGCAGACCAAATAGCTGAAGGTTTTTCAGAACTTAAAGTCGGAAACACTTTAGTTGACGGATCAAATGAGATCGCTCAAGGATTATCAGCAATGGCAGCCGGTGCCAGTCAGATTGGAACCGTTGAAGAGATAGCTGTGCTAAAAGAGCAGCTCTCCAGTTTACCTGCAAAAATAGAAGGATTTGCAACAGCTATTACTGAGTTTACAACTGAATTAAACAACTTAAAAAATGGCTTGGCCGAAATAGTTGCTGCATTGCGAATGATCGAAACTTCATTAAATGTAGATTCTATTTCTAGGGCAGCCGAATTAACAGCTGATGATCTTGAGAATGAGTCAGTACAAAAGATTTTCGGTTATCTAGCTGGTGTACAAAGTCAACTCTCTTTGATTACTGATAATTTAAGTAATATAGAGCAGAGTATTGATCCTAGTAGCATTTCTGAAATAAGTGAAGGTTTGGCTAATTTGTCGCAAGTTGCTAATTTAATAGGTTTGCTTGATTTGGCAAGCGGTGTACTGATTCTTAATCAACAATATGAAACATTTGATCAAGGACTAGCATCTTATATTGAAGGTGTTAATCAATTAAGTTATGGTTACAAGAATGATGAACCCGGTCAACCGGACTTTTATGGTGGTTTGATTTTGTATTTGAATGGTATTCAGCAGATGTCGACAGCAATTCCGCAAATTGATCAAGCTGGTGAACAATTAAAAGCAACTTTTGATTTGACTGCCGGATACTCACAACTAGAGAGCGGATTAACTGACTTTAGCCAAGGACTAAACAGTATGTCAAGTGGAGTATCAGGATATACGAGTGGGGTTGATGCTTTAGCTAACAGTTCAAGTGAAATCAATAGTGGACTCAATCAATATACAGACGGAACAAATAGTCTCTTAAATGGTTTATCTGAGTGGTCAAGCGGCTTTAATGAATTTACATCCGGTATTGAAATAACAAAAACAGGCAGCAGTCAATTGGCGGATGGAGCAGAAGAGCTACACAGAGGAACATCTGAAATGGATGATAAGATTGCTCAAATAATGGATGACATTTTAGGAGATTATGAAAACACTGAACCGATGCCGTCATTTGCTTCAGTCGATAATCCGGAACCTGAACAGGTGCAATTTGTAATCATGACTGAGCCAATTCCTAAGAAGACTGAGATCGAAACTCCGATCCAAGTTGAGCCGGAAAAGAATATCTGGGATCGCTTTTTAGATTTATTTAGATAAAAACCTCACAAGCATTTGCTTATGAGGTTTTAGTGGAGCCTGAGGTGGGAATCGAACCCACGACCGATTCATTACGAGTGAATTGCTCTACCTCTGAGCCACTCAGGCAAAAGTCTCCTATATTATATCTATTATTAATAAAAATAACAGTACTAATAATAACAAAAGCTCACAATCTAAATTGTGAGCTTTTCTGGTGGAGATGACGGGAATTGAACCCGTGTCCGAAACTGCATCTGCTAGGAATTCTCCGAGTGCAGTCATTATTTTAAATTTCCTTCAA
>JAAYKK010000134.1 GCA_012522435.1 Clostridiaceae bacterium
AAACACAAACTCAATGATTTAGAAAAACATGTGAGACTTTATACGGTAAGAATACAACAAGTAATTTAACATACTTTTCAGATAACTTCAAAGTTTTTCTGAAATTATATCAAAACATAAGATTTGTGTGAGTTATTTCACTTAATTTCAAATTAGTAAGTTGATTTGAGAAAGTAGAATTTGATCTGCATGAACAATTTATTCAACTGTTTAACTAATATGATACTAACAGAAAACCATATTACACCGCTTTTTTGATGATTCAATCAACGAGACATAAACGGAGGAGGAAACATCATTTGCAAAGAAAACCCTTAATATCTTTTAGACTCAGTAAGGAAGCCAGACGAAATCCTAATATCCACTGACAGGAAGGGGAATTCAGCCGACAATTATATCAAGAAAATCGTTGACTGCCCTAGTACTTAAAGACATAATAATAACTGCATACTACCCTAAGCTGAACTACCTAAACAAGGTCATGGAAGGAGAACTGGTATGGGAATCAAAACAATGATAAGCATAACCCCAGACGATCCGGGGGAGCCAGAAGTCTTTGTTTTTCTTTTTGAAGGAAAGCGAACAGAGCCTGTTTCAGGACCGCAAAATTATAAAGGATTTGACAACGGCTACTTCGAGTACAACACACCAAGCAACGGAGAGAAATACCCCGGGAAGATTTGTTTTTATGAAATCGACGAATTGAAAAAACAAATCGAAAACAATGACCTTCCGGAACTAGGGACAACTTTTGACGTCGACGACAAACTGATCGACTGGTCAGATTTGGAAGCAGACTTCGTACCATTCAAAGAAAAAGGACTAACACTAAAAGAGCTACTCACGAAAGCCCTGGAGCTTTCTAAAGTTTAGCTTTCCAGACTAAAAACAAAACACAGAAACTACACTAAGCGGCAGCAGCCGCTTTTTTTATTGGGAAGAAAGAAACGTCAAACCAAAAAATCAAAGGAGCATCCGTTAGTACCATGTAGATCGGGGAACTTCAGGAGATAGAAAAATACGAAACAATTCATAACTTAAGACAGAAACAGAAAAAAGCTAACAGGTGGTGAAAAGGAGAAAAAATGTAGAGTGACTATGTTTGTTTATTTGTATGCCTTATTCGTTCTCGTTTATCTTGTCGATCAGATCGTCGTATAACTTCGGATTGTTGAAGAGGTCGTCCCAGGTTAATCCGGCTTCTTCCATGGCTACTGCCATCTTCTCGTCTCTCGCTTTGCTTTCCGGGGTCGGCTCGACTGCTTCAATGTCGCCTGCTTCCCATCTAAATCTTTTAGCTCTCTCTTCCGGAGTCTGCTTGGAGTTTCTTATTTCTTTCATCAGTGCACCACTTTTATATTATTTCTTAAATTTTATCACAATCATACTGTCGTTCTGCTCTATATTATAAAAAAAGTCCAACGTGTGGAGAATCTTTCAGTAATTTATAGACCCACATAATTATCACAATTCAAGAAATTTAATTTATTACAACATAATCAGTAACTTTTATTTGTCTTTAAAAACCGTTTCAAAAATCATCATGCCCAGCGTATCTTTTCAATTAGCAAGTCTATTTTCGACAGTAAATAGTTAATACTATGATATCTTGAATAGCTTTTAACTTTTATTATGACGCATAAAGCTAGATTCATAAAAGATGATATCATAATCTTAGCTATACTAGTTGGAATATATAAAAAGATGTAATTAAGGAGGAGATTATGAAAAGGTTTTCAAACACAGTAAGTACAGTAAATTTGGTATTGTTCATTCTCAATTTAGTTTTGGCGGGTTTTATTATGCTAGGAGGAGCCACAGCAACAGATGTAGGTGGGATATATTTAATTGTCGGGTTAGTTTTTGTATTCTATTCTCTACTTCAATACTTTATCGGTAGATGCATTGTTTGGCATTTCATATATAAGGAATTAGATTTAGAGATTAAAGGTTTCCGAAATTGGAAACAAAATTAATTGAAGGGAGAATTAATCATGAGCGATAAGAATAACAAAGATAATAACAATAAGGATAGTAATGTAGCTATGAAGATTTTCATTGTAATAATTCTTGCTATTATCATGATGTTAGTTGCAAGATCAGCTGTATATAGAGCATCGCTATAATCTTTCTAATCACTGCTATAAACTCGCATTAAAACATACCAAAATCTAGGTGGGATCTTTTGATGTCTAATTTTTATGAAATCACAGCTAAACCAAGATGGGTAGAGAGCCGAAATTCATGGATCTTGCAAATTCAAGTTGATGGTAAGCGAAAATCGTTCTATTCATCTATTCCAAATCAACGTCAAGGTCACGTTGAATGTATGAAAAAAGCTAAAGAGTGGTTCGATGATCGTAATCTGGATACAAATATTGAATTTGAAAAAGCATGGGAACTGTTTTTAGATGATTATAGATTAAAAAAACCAAGAAACATCTTATCGTGCTATCTTAGCACCTGGTAAAGCACATCTACTATCTAGATTCAAATTTAGATAAGTTAGAGGAATAAACAAACGAGAGTGGCAACAAGTAATTAATGATGCTTATGAGATCACAAAATCTCCCGAAAATATTAAAGCTGAACGAGATCTCAACCTTTAACATTCCAAAACAATTGATAATATTATCTTAACCATCATTGAAAATAATAGAAAATGAATGTATTTTTAATGCGCTACTATCATTTTAACGAGAATGATAAACATTTTAGATAAAATGTAATGCTGGAGAGTGAGAATCCACTAATAATAATGTCATTTATTTTCAAATATTAAAACGTTGATATATAACTTTCAATTCCTGAAATCTCAACTAATAGTTAATCCGTTAATGTATTAATATTAAATTAATCTTTCATAAGTCCTTTAAACATTCCTATTGCAAATCCACCTACTAGCAGTATGATTGGAACTATTACGTATGCGAAGTAGTAGAATATTAAAACTGCTATTGCAACTGGCACGCCAATTACTATTACCGCTAATTCAGATGTCCTAATCCACTCTAATGGTGATCGTCTCTTAGGTTTAGGGGCAAACTTTTTGGGATCTACTTTTTTTCTGGGGTTTCTTTTTCTTTCTTCACGCAAGAATTCAGTAATACTTTTCTTCTTTCTGTTTTTACCATCATCCTTTATTGTGTCTTCCATTATCTTATCAATTTCTTCTATCTTTTTACTATCCCAATAAGGCCTGCTAGCTTGTTCAAAGTCTGGAAATTTGCTGAATCTTTCATTTGCGATAGGCGCATGAAACATTGTTATTCTTGTATGCTTTTTGCTATGCTCAGATAAGTTATTGTGTGTTTTTTTAGCATTAGAAAGGGCATCACTGAGCTTTTCGTATTTATCAAATTGCTCATTGTTTACTGAGCTATTAGTTTTTTCAGTATAAACCCAGTAGTATATTTTCTTCTTTATGTTTATATCTTTGTTGTCTTTTACAACCACAGTAGCCTCCTCTATCTATTCTAGCAGTATAGTTTCCATTTATTTGATTATATAATATTTAATTTGCTTTTTGTTGGGAATTTTTTAAGTATCATTATTCGTTTATTATTGGACTGATCTACAGGATAATGAATTAAATATTAGTAAAACACTTCACCTGATAAAAGGTGAAACAATCATATCCCCGCCTAAACCACAATCTAGCAATAGAACTGTTCTATTGCCGTCTCAAGCTGTGAACGCTCTTAATCAGTGGAGAACAAAGCAATACGCTGATGAAGACAGTTATAGAAAGCACTTATTGAAAAAGGTATAAAACAAGGTTCAGAGTTAGCTGATGTTAAACGTACAAGAGTTCATGGCTTACGCCATAGCCATATAAGCCATTTGGTTTCTTAGGTGCAAATATTAATTTAATCAGTAAGCGTTTGGGCATAGTAGAGTATCTATAACTTTAGATATTTATAGCCACCTATGCCCATCAGATGAAATAAAAATAATAGAGTTAATAGAAGACTTTTAAAATTAGGTATCATTTCAGTATCAAAAAAATTAAAAAAGCCTGTAACACATTAGTTACAGGCTTTAATGGCGGAGAGTGGGGGATTTGAACCCCCGTTACGCTACAAACGTAAACACGATTTCCAATC
>JAAYKK010000039.1 GCA_012522435.1 Clostridiaceae bacterium
ATTTAGTGTAATATTAAGTTGAGTCATGTTCTGCTCCTTACTTTGATTTTTCTTCAAAACCATTGTAGCAAAGAGTGGGCATGACTCACTTTTTTAATTTACACCAACTATAAGGGCTTTATCAATTTTTCCTTAGACAAGATGTTTAATTGAATGATTGTTATTAGATTATTTATTAAAAAATAAGTATAATTATTTAATTCATACAAAATGAATAATCAAGAGAGCTAACAAATGAAGCATTTTGAAATGTATTGGAGTAAAAAGATGGATATTAACAAAATAATACATGCTGTAGATCATACATTGCTCAATGTAGATGCAACATGGGCAGAAATCAAAGAAATCTGTGATGACGGAATAACTTATGAGGTAGCAAGTATTTGTGTACCGCCCAGTTTTGTAAAGAAGTCAAGTGAATATGTTGAAGAGCAAGTAGCAGTTTGTACTACGATCGGTTTTCCTAATGGTTACAATACAACTGAAACCAAGGTTTTCGAAACGATGCAAGCATTAAATGAAGGTGCTTCTGAAATTGATGTGGTTATTAATCTAGGTGATCTTAAGGCAAAGAATTATCAAAAAATTCTCTATGAATTAAAAGCTATTAAAGCAATTTGTGATACCAGGATTCTCAAAGTTATAATTGAGACATGTCTTTTAACTGATGCGGAGAAAATTAAAATGTGTGAAATCGTGACCGAAGCACAGGCCGATTTCATCAAAACTTCAACCGGATTTTCAACAGGAGGAGCAACCTTTGCAGATGTGAAACTTTTGGCTGATAATATCGGACCGAATGTAAAAGTAAAAGCCTCAGGCGGAATCCGCAGTTTAGAAGATGCTGAAAAATTTCTGGAACTTGGAGCATCTAGACTTGGCACCAGTTCAATCGTTAAAATACTTAAAGAACGTGCAGAATAATTGTTAAAGTTTAATGATTTAAGAACGTAATCAAGAAATTACAAATTTAAGAAATATTAAATAGGAGAAATGAAGATGAAGAAAAAAATGAACCTATTATTAGCATTATTGTTAATAGTTTCAGTCTTTCTGGTTAGTTGTGCCAAAACTGATGACGCGAAATCTGAAACAGAAAACAAAGCTGATGATGTAGAAGAAGTAGTAGAAACAACAGATGATTCGGAAGATACTTCCACTGAAGACGAAGTAGCGGAAGATGCGGCTGATGCAGCTAAAAAGCAAGTTGCAATAGTTCTACCTGTAGATCATTTGGCAATGAATGCAACTCGTGACGGCATGATCGACGTGATTAGCGAAGAATTTGGTGAAGACAATGTCAATATCGTTGTTAAAAATGCAAATGGAGATGACACACTTCTGAATAGTATTCTGTCTGAAGTTGTTGGTTCAGATCCGGACATTATTTTACCAATTGCTACCGGACCTTCACAAATTGCTGCGACTACGACAAGTGAGATTCCAATTGTCTTTTCGGCAGTTACAGATCCGGTTGCTGCAGGATTAACTCCTTCCAGAGAAGAATCAGGTATTAACGTGACAGGTGTTTCGGATATGGCAGATATCGAAGTTATTATCGATTTTGCTTTGAGTCTTTATCCCGAAGCTAAGACTGTTGGTATTGTTTACAATTCAGCAGAAGTGAACTCGCAGGTCCAAGCTGAGATTTGTAAAGAAATTTTGGAAACAAAAGGTTTAGCTTTCAAAGAAGGAACTATTACCAATACTTCTGAATTGCAACAAGTCGTAGAAAATTTAGCAGTGGATGTTGATATTTTTTATTCACCGACAGATAATGATGTGGCCTCCGCGATGCCGATTTTCCAACAAGTGGCAAATCAACATAATTTGCCGATTTTCCCGGGTGCAAGCACCATGGTTGAAGCAGGTGGTACAGGCACAGTCGGCTTAGATTATTATGATCTGGGTGTTCAAGCAGGTGAGATGGCTGTACGTATTCTGAAGGGTGAATCTGTAGCAGATAATCCTCCTGAATTAGTTGAAAAAGTTACAAAGATTCTGAATCAAGATCAAGTTGAAGCATTAGGTATTGAAGTACCTGCAGATCTGGAATCTGAAATTGAATATGTTACAAATCAGGAACAATAATTATTGAATTAAGAGAGTATCAACATTAGTATTTTATGTTGATACTCTTATATAAAAAGGATATTAATTAAGATGTCCCGCTGGAGGAGAAATTATTAATGACTATTGCACAAGTTTTATCAGCATTACAGCTGGGTTTATTATATGGAATTCTTGCCCTAGGCTTATACATACCTTTTAGGATTTTGAATATTGCGGATATGACTGTGCAAGGAACATTTACCATGGGTATGATCATTGCAGCTGTTTTTGCCTATAATGATCTGACCTTTTTGGGTATCTTGTTTGCCATAATAGGTGGAGCTTTGTCCGGTGTAGTAACGGGTATTTTGCATACGAAATTTAATATACCTTCTATATTATCCGGTATTTTGACGATGACCGGTTTGTATACAATTAATTTAATCATTGCAGCGGGAAAAGCAAACATTTCTTTGATTGGTAAAAACACAATTTATTCTTCCTTTAACTCATTGTTCAACAATGAGATGGTTACAAAAACTCTTGTTACACTTGTTATTGTAGTGGTTGTAACTGTTGCAATAGCAGTGTTTTTTCATACGAGAACCGGATTGACGATTAGAGCGACAGGAGATAATGCTGCAATGGTGCGGCATACTTCAATTAATACCGATAATATGAACATTATCGGATTGGCTCTAGGCAATGCTATGGCGGCTTTATCCGGCGCAATGATCTGTCATTATAATTTATTTGCCGATGTCAATTCAGGCACCGGTATTCTGGTGGTCGCTTTAGCGGCAATTATTATCGGAGAAACCTTATTCAGACGTAATGGTGTCACCTTAGGCCTGATTTCTACAGTAATAGGATCAATTATTTATCGTTTTATTATTGCAATCGCCTTGAAGTTTGATGTCTTACCATCCTATGCTCTAAATTTGATTTCAACGATTATTGTTATTATTGCCTTGATGTTTCCTACACTTAAAGATGCTAGAGATCGTGGCAAGAAAAAAAGATTACATAAAGAATTAGCTGATTATTGGTTAAACGACGAAAACAACTTACAGACAGTAAAACCGGAAAGTGCTAATGAATTCCGGACAGATGCAGTAAATGATATAAATATGGTTGAAACAATGGAGGAGGCGAAAGATGACTAATAACCAAGACTTGATGCTTCGTATTCGTAGAATGACCAAGGTTTTCTTTCCGGGCACCTCTAATGAAAAAATTGCTTTAAATAGACTTAACCTTGATTTAAAAGAAGGTGAATTTGTAACGATTTTGGGAGCCAACGGTTCGGGCAAAAGTACTTTGTTTAATGCAATCTGCGGTACTATCGAACTTGATGACGGGATAGTTATTTTAGATAATGACGATATCAGTTGGGCCAAAGAACATAAAAGGGCTTTGCATATCTCGCGTATCTATCAGGATCCCCAATTGGGTACTGCTCCTAACCTCACGATTGCCGAGAATTTAGCTTTGGCATATACCCGAAAAGCTTCTCCTTCACTATTTCCTTTGAATAAAAAAGATCACAGATTTTTTCGCGAACAATTGTCTATGTTGGAGATGGATCTGGAACTTAGGATGAATACAAAAATTGGTCTTTTGTCGGGCGGTCAGCGACAAGCGGTTTCATTAGTTATGGAAATCATCTCTCAACCTAAATTATTATTATTAGATGAACATACAGCAGCTTTGGATCCACAAACTTCCGCCAGAATTCTTGAAGTGACAAATAAGTTTGTCAGGAGTGCAGGTGTGACAACTATGATGATTACACATAATGTTCAGGATGCACTGACAAATGGTGACCGAACAATTGTATTTTCTGAAGGAAAAATCATCCACGATTATTATGGATCTGAGCGGGATAAACTTGATCCTAATGATCTGCAAAGATTGTATGGTTGATCCATAAAATTAGTTTGAAAATTATTATCTTTAGAAAGAGATATTAAAAATATATGATTGAATTTAAAATAGATAAAAAATACCGTTCTGATCTAGACTTAATTGGCACTCAAAAAGCGATTAAATTGATCAAAGATAATTTTGAGCTTAGCTTGGCGGAACATTTGAATTTGTTACGTGTTTCTGCCCCGATCTTTGTCAAGTCGGATAGTGGCTTAAATGATAATCTTACCGGAGTAGAACAACCGGTATCATTTATGATCAATGAAAGTGCAAAGAAG
The DNA here is from genome assembly GCA_012522435.1 of Clostridiaceae bacterium. GTDB lineage: Bacteria > Bacillota > Clostridia > Saccharofermentanales > DTU023 > UBA5436. Next base: position 4,260 of record JAAYKK010000039.1, read on the forward strand.
CAGGTTCAGGCTGAAATTGTACATTCTTTAGCCAAATGGAAACGATATGCTTTAGGTCAGTATGGGTTTGATATAGGTAGCGGATTGTACACAGATATGAATGCAATTAGAGCACACGAAATTCCTGATTATACACACTCCGTCTATGTTGATCAATGGGATTGGGAAAAAGTCATCAGTCCTGAGGATCGAAATTTGGATTATCTACATCAAACGGTAAACTCAATTTTTGCCGCTTTTGTTGATATGGAAGATATACTGTCAAATGAATTATCAGAATATCAGCCTTTGTTGCCGGATCAAGTTACATTTATCAATAGTCAAGAGTTAGAGGACTTATATCCCGGATTGGATCCTGAAGAGAGAGAGCATAAAATTTGTCAGGATAAGAAATTTGTTTTTCTAGAACAAATTGGACATAAGTTACGTTCCGGCAAACCACACGATACCAGATCTCCTGACTATGATGACTGGAATTTGAATGGTGATATACTAGTATGGAGTCCCGTGCTCGGTAGAGGCTTGGAACTCTCAAGCATGGGGATCAGAGTTGATGCACAGACTTTATTGCAACAATTGGAATTAGCAAATGAAACAGAGCGTATGCGTTATCCTTATCATCAACAACTAATGAGTGGCGATCTTCCCCAAACAGTTGGCGGTGGAATTGGTCAAAGCAGAATTTGCATGTATTTTTTACAAAAAGCACATATTGGAGAAGTTCAAGCTTCTACCTGGCCCAAGCAGATGATTGATGAGTTGAAGACAAGGGGGATTAACCTTCTCTGAGTATTATTTCCATTTATCAATAATTTAGGTGATAATCTTCTATAAGCTAAATGAGATTAATTAATAGAGTTTAAGGAGCTTACTGATGAGTAATGAAGATACAACAATAGATCTCCAGTCATATTACGATGAAATTTATCGTTCAGTAAAAGATGATGACCGGGAAAAGTTCCGAGATTTATTTCTAAAATTGCATGATAGAGATCAAAGTGAAGTTTTTCATCTTCTATACCCTGAGAAAAAAGTTCAAATAACAAATTACTTAACTCCTCAGGAATTTGCTATGATTTTTGAGTGGATGGAGGTCGAAGATCAAGAGGCTGCTATTGAATATTTACCGCATGGTTTTATCAAAGAAGTCCTTTTTTATTTACCACTTGATACTGTGGTTTATTTAATTCATGAAACCGAGAAACTGGAACCGGATAAAATTTTGGATCTGCTCAATGCAGAGCATAGAGATCAGGTGCTGGAATTATTGTCTTATGATGAGGAAAGTGCCGGCGGTATCATGATTAAGGAGTATCTATCTATTTCTCCTGACAGTTCACTTAAAGAAGTAATTTCATATATCAGAGAGCAAGGCGGACAAGCCGGTACGATTTATTATCTCTATGTTTTAGACAAGCGACATCGTCTAGTAGGTGTACTGTCCTTGCGTGATTTAATTTTTTCACCGGAAGATGAACTGGTAAAAAATGTTATGTATAATCATGTCACCTCAGTACCCGTTGACATGGATCAAGAAGAAGTTGCCAAGATTATTCAAGACTATGATCTATTGGCGGTACCTGTAGTTACTCCGGATAATAGAATGCGCGGTATTGTAACCTTTGATGATGTAATAGATGTTTTTGAAGAAGAGGCAACCGAGGACTTGATTTCATTTGCCGGTGTACCTCGCTCAACTATAGAAGTTAAAGAGCCGACTATTTTCGAAACTACCGGCAAGCGTTTTCCTTTAATTATTGTGCTTGTTTTATTAGGTGTATTATTGGCAGGATTAATTAGTATATTCCATAAAACTTTGGAATCAGTAATCTTGCTTTCAGCATTTATTCCCTTAATCACAGGAACCGGAGGAAGTGTTGGTACACAGGCTCTTGCGGTGACTATACGTGACTTAAATTTAGGCGGAGAAGATCTTAGTCGAAAAATCAGACATACGGTGAAGAATGAATTCGGTTCAGGAATCTTAACCGGACTGATTTCAAGTGTTGTCTTATTTGTCATTTGGAGCATTATCGGGATTGATCTCTTGCTGGCCGTGATTGTGAGTGTTTCAATTTTCCTGACTATTTGTTTTTCTGCAGTTGCCGGAGTTGCACTTCCTATTATTCTTATGAAATTTAATCAAGATCCTGCTGTAGCCAGCGGACCTTTTATTACAACCATCATAGACGCAATAGGACTTGTGATTTATTTCTTGATCGCTACCGGTTTCTTAAGTCTAATCTAAATTATTTTTAAAAGTATTGTTGGAGGTGAATTATATGAAAAGGAAAATAGCTGTTATTCTAGTTTTGCTTCTATCGTTAAGCGTCTTTGCAACTAGTTGTGGAGCTCAAAAAGTTGATGCAACAGAATTATTTACGATTGAAGAAAATGGTTTGGACGGTAATGGATCCGTTGAGTTTGAGTTAGATTTGGAATATGCATTAAAACTTGTCTTGGCAGGATCCAAGAAAGCTAAGGACTTAGATCCTGAAGAAGAGTTGAGAGCATTAATGACCAAGGGATCAAGCGATAATCCGGTTGTCAACTATCTCAATTCTATTTCTTTTGATATTCAAAATAATGGTAGTTTATCTAATGGTGATACAGTTCAAATTATTCTTGACGATGATCCGGTGTTGGCCAAAAATGCCAAAATGCAAATTGAACGTAAAGAATTCACCTATACAATTAAAAATTTGCAGGTAGCAGAAATCTATGATGCATTTGCTAATGTAGAGCCTGTATTTGAGGGTGATAATAAAGCTGCTTTTATTTATATGGATGTATTATCTTATGATATGCCATTTTATTATATCTATGAGTTTTATGATTCGGAAGGCAATAGGCTGGATGATTTTGATGCAAAGGTATCCAATGGCGATCAGATTACAGCTAAAGTTATTTATGATGAAGAAGCAGCATTGAATGCAGGTTATGTTTTGAAGGAAGAAGAAAAAACATATACTGTGAAAAACCTTAAAGAATATGAAGAACTGGATGCGCAAACAATCCTTGACTCCATTGAATTTACATATGATGGTGCAGCTCCACAACTGAGGATAGATGCACATAGTACTTTAGATGAAAAAATAAGCGAAAACTTGTTGATCGATGTTGAACCTTATTCAGGATTGAATATAGGTGATACAGTTGAAATTACCGTGAGTTCTTATTCTTACTTTTTGAAAGAAGAAGGTTATAGTTTAGCTGAAGATGAAATTACACGTGAATTTACTTTGACTGAAGACATGGTGCCTCAATATATAAGTTCACTTGAGAATCTGGATGATGAAGTTAAAGATTTAATTGAAACTGAAATTGAATATAGTTTGGAAAAAGCTGAAGAATCATATAAAAATGGAAATAAGATGATTAATGAAGAAAGCCATCAGGTCAAAAACATTGAAGCTAAAGGTTTAGAGAAAGTCTATTTCATTTATCCTAAGGATTCTGTGATCCAAGAAGTATACGATATCAATCAGATAGGATTTTTATATAAATATGAAATAGAAGTTGAAGATGGGAAAAAATTGGAAACCTATTTTTATACTTATGTCTTCAACCTGATTCTTGATCCGGAACTCGGCTTATTAACAAGTGAAGCTAAAATTGGTGACAGCGAATATTTTGAAACTAAAGAATATATTTTAGAAAATTATATAGATAATAATAAAGAACATTATACAATTACAGAATTAGATAAATTTAGATAATAAAAAATATCAAGCAATCTTATTCCAAGATTGCTTGATACATTTGCAATGATATTAAGTTAAAACAATCGCTGATCCGAGATTTTCAGCTTTGCTCCAGTTTATCTCTTATTTGAATTACGCCAGATTCCTTGCTCTTCTGCCGCTTGAATCAGTTCATCGTGGAAATCCGGATGGGCTATACTGATTAATCCTTCAGCCCTTTGCCAAGTAGATTTTCCTTTCAGATTAAACATCCCGTATTCGGTAACGATATAATGTACTGTAGTATAAGTATCTGTTACTCTTGATTTTGCAATATAAGGGATGATTCTACTAAATTTTTCACCTTTTTTATTGGTAAAGGTTGAACTCAAGGCTATGAAACTCTTACCGCCTTGAGAATGGTATGCTCCGATTACAAAATCCAGTTGTCCACCAGTGCCGCTAATATGACGGAAACCTGCTGATTCGGCATTCGTTTGACCAAATAAATCAACTTCTATTGCATTGTTAATAGAAATGAAATTATCAATACTGGAAATTACTTGAGGTGAGTTAACGTAGTCGACAGGAGCACTTACCAATTGCGGATTATGATCCATGAATTCATAAAGTTCAGTCGAACCAATAGCAAATGTAAATACTTGTTTGCCGCGATCAATAGCTTTATGTTTTCCGGTGATTATGCCGGCTTTTGTCATATTCATCATACTGTCAACATAGAATTCACTGTGGATTGCCAAATCTTTGAGGTCGGATGCAGCAATCATTTCACCAACTGCATTCGGCATACCGCCAATACCTAATTGTAAAGTAGCACCATCAGGAATATGATCCATAATAAGTTCAGCAATTTTGCAGTCGACTTCATCGGGCACGGGATTACCTATAGTATCGAGAGGAGATGAGTTCTCTACAATTGCATCTACTTGACTTATATGGAGAGATTCATCGTATAAACCCTGAACATATGGAAATTGATCATTTACTTCTAAAATAATATGTTTCGCGCGACGGGCAATTTCCATGATATGAGAATTGCTAGGACCGAAATTAAAAAAGCCGTGTTTGTCCATTGGTGTTGTTCGCAGCATTAAAACATCGACTCGTTCAATGTCCTCTTCTCGACGGTATAGTTCGGGAGCTTCAGAATAGCGAAAAGGTATATAAAAGGCGTACCCTTTTTTGGCATATTGTCGTTCGTAACCACTAAAATGCCATGAATTTAAAGTGAAAACTCTTTTGTTTAAATTATCATTGGCTTCCATAATTGCCAATGGCCTAATGCTCAAGAGAGTTCTTACATTAACATCTACCAACTGATCGGCTCTTTTGGCCAGTGCATGATCGAGAGCCAGAGGCATACTGGGCCCAATTGCGTAATCTAACCAGTCTCCTGATTTCACAATTTTAACAGCTTCTTCAGCTGAGGTTAATTTTGCTTGATAATCTGAATCAAAGATAGTCATTGTGTTCCTCCAAAAATAATAAAGAGATATATTCTACTAGAGTAATCCAATATGTTATAATAAACAAGATGCCAAATATAGAAAAAACATAATAAGCTTGTGCAAATTATAGTGTTGAGCTTAATGCATCGGTAACGTTTACGATAAATAATTGTTTTTTTATAAATGCTCAAAAATCATTAGTATTTGTACTTCATATACGTTACAATAATAATTGAAAACCGTAAAAATAATAAAAAAAGATTAATGAATCGAAAGCAAAAAGAAAATAATATCATAAAAAATCAAAGAAAAGCATGAAGAATCAATTGGTCAGTATTATTTACATTAGATGCAATAGCAAAACACAAGGCAAAAGAAAGGAATTTTTATGTCGAAAAAAGTGATTATAGCTGGTTCAGCTAGAACAGCAATCGGATCGATGGGCGGAACACTAAGCACCGTTCCGGCAGCAAAATTAGGCGAAATTGTGATCAAAGAAGCGGTTAAGAGAGCGGGAATTAAACCGGAAGATGTAGATATGGTTTATATGGGCGCTGTATTACAAGCTGCACAGGGACAGAATCTTGCACGTCAAGCCTCTCTCAATGCCGGTTTGCCGGTAGAAACTCCTGCAATGACAGTTAATATTGTCTGCGGATCGGGTTTGGAAGCGGTGAATATGGCAGCACGTATGGTTAAAAATGGCGATGCGGATATTGTTATTGCAGGTGGTATGGAGAATATGTCAAATGCCCCTTATGCTTTAACCAAAGCTCGTTATGGCTACCGTATGGGTGACGCCAACATGATCGACACAATGACCAATGATGGTTTAACAGATGTTTTTAATAATTATCATATGGGGATCACTGCAGAAAACGTAGCAGAGAAATATGGCTTAACCAGAGAAGAATTGGATGAATTTTCTGCAAATAGCCAACAAAAAGCTGAAAAAGCTCAAGCAGAGGGCAAATTCACAGATGAAATTGTTCCTGTAGAAGTGAAAAAACGTAGAGAAACAATTACCTTTGATCAAGACGAAGGTATCCGAGCCGGAACAACAGCAGAAGGTTTAGCCAGATTGCGTCCTGCTTTTAAGAAAGACGGAATCGTTACTGCAGGTAACTCTTCAACAATCAATGATAGTGCAGCAGCAGTAGTTGTGATGAGTGAAGAAAAAGCAAAAGAGCTTGGTGTAACACCGGAAGCCGAATGGATTGACAGTGCTTTAGGTGGAGTAGATCCTGCATATATGGGTCTTGGTCCAATTTATGCTACAAGAAACTTGATGAAAAAAGTTGATTTTGAAGTTAAAGACTTTGACTTAATTGAAGCTAATGAAGCTTTTGCTACACAATCAATTGCTGTTATTCGTGACTTAGAATTAGATGCAGACAAGGTAAATGTTAATGGTGGAGCAATTGCCTTAGGTCATCCGATCGGTGCCTCCGGTACACGTATCCTGATTACTTTAATTCATGAGTTAAAACGTAGAGATGATGCTGAACTAGGCTTAGCTACCTTATGTATAGGTGGCGGAATGGGTTGTGCGACAGCAATAAGAAAATATAAATAATTAATATTATTTTGAAACAGGCGGCTGACTCAGAACTGATTTATAGAAAATTGCAGTAAAATTGTCTGATGCAAAACTAAAGCGGTTTGAGCCAGCCTCCGATTTTTATATTCTGAGGGGGATAAAATGGAATTTGTAAAAGTAGATGTAAAGGATGCAGTTGCAACGATTACGATTGATCGTCCAAAAGCCTTGAACGCCTTGAATACTCAAGTGCTGAAAGACATTGCTGCGGCATTTGACAGTTTGGATTTAGACGAAGTACGTTGTGTAATCTTGACCGGATCCGGCGACAGATCTTTCGTTGCAGGTGCCGATATTGGCGAGATGGTTGAGATGGATTCTGCAGCAGGCAAGGAATTGGGACGTGTCGGTAACAAAGTAATGCGTGATATTGAGAATTTCCCAATCCCGGTAATTGCTGCAATTAATGGATTTGCTTTGGGTGGCGGTAATGAACTGGCTATGAGCTGTGATGTTCGTTTAGCTAGTGATAATGCAATCTTCGGTCAACCGGAAGTAGGGTTAGGTATTACACCGGGATTTGGTGGAACTCAACGTTTGGCAAGAGTGATCGGCAATCTTTCTAAAGCTAAAGAACTTCTTTATACAGGAAGAAATATTAAAGCTGATCAGGCTTTAGAACTTGGCTTAGTTAGTGCCGTATATCCGCAAGAAGAATTAATTCCTGCTGCTGAGAAAATGGCTTCAATTATCGCAGCAAATGCTCCTGTTGCAGTACGTAATACAAAAGCAGCAGTAAATCGCGGTTTGCAAACTGATATTGATGCGGCAATTGAAATTGAAGTTGAATTATTCGGCGAATTATTTGATACCGCAGATCAAAAAGAAGGTATGAATGCGTTTTTGGAAAAACGTAAAGAAAAGAATTTCCAAAATCGTTAATGCAAAAATCTTTAAAAACAAAAAATAACATTAGATGATAAAATTCTAGAATTTAGATTAATAATTAAGAAAGGACTTTTTATGAAAGTTGGAATTATTGGCGCAGGTACAATGGGTAGCGGAATAGCTCAAACATTTGCACAAACAGATGGTTATGAAGTTATGCTATCAGATATAAATATAGATTTAGCAGAAGCCGGAAAAGCAAGAATAGCTAAAGGATTGGCTAGACTGGTTGATCGCGGAAGAATGGAACAAGACAAAGCAGATGCTATTGTTGAAAATATTACACCTTGCTTGAATAAAGATTTGGGAGATTGTGATTTAATTGTTGAAGCAGCTTTAGAAGTAATGGATGTAAAAAAAGCTACATTTAAAGAACTGGACGAACTCTGTAAAGAAGATACAATTTTTGCCACAAATACATCTTCTCTCTCAATTACTGAAATCGGCAATGAATTAAGTCGCCCAATTATTGGGATGCACTTCTTCAATCCGGCTCCGATTATGAAATTAGTAGAAGTTATTCCGGGTTTAAACACACCTGAAGATTTGGTTGATAAAATCGTAAAAATCTCTGAAGAATTGGGTAAAACACCCGTTACTGTTCAAGAAAATGCAGGCTTCGTAGTAAATAGAATATTAATTCCGATGATTAATGAAGCTGTCGGTTTGGTAGCAGAAAATGTGGCAAGCCCTGAGGGTATTGATAATGCTATGAAACTTGGTGCTAACCATCCGATGGGACCTTTAGCTCTAGGTGATTTAGTAGGTCTTGATGTATGTCTGGCAATTATGGAAGTCTTATATGATGAAACCGGTGATTCAAAATATCGTCCTCATCCTCTACTCCGCAAAATGGTTCGTGGTGGCAATTTAGGTCGCAAAACCGGAAAAGGATTTTTTGATTATAGTAGATAATTAATATATTTAGAGTTAAGTATTAATGTTACTCAGATGAATATTTATACTCAACTCTTTCAACAATCTAAAAAAGGAGGCTTAGATGGATTTTAAATTAAAGCAAGAACATCTCATGGCACAAAAATTATTTCGTGACTTTGCTGTCAATGAGGTAGAACCGATTGCACAAGAAATTGATGAGAATCATCGATTCCCCGAAGAAACCTTAGAAAAAATGCAAAAAAATGGTTTCTTAGGAATACCATTTGCTAAAGAATTTGGTGGACAGGGTTGCGATACCTTAACTTATGTTCTGGCAATAGAAGAAATTTCAAAAGTATGCGCAACCACCGGTGTTATTCTTTCTGCACATACATCACTAGGTGCAGCACCGATTAATGATCTCGGTACACCTGAACAAAAAGAGAAGTTTTTACGTCCTTTAATTTCAGGCGAAAAATTGGGAGCTTTTGGACTTACCGAACCGGAAGCAGGTACAGATGCCGCAGGTCAACAAACAACAGCCAAATTAGATGGCGATGAATATGTTCTTAACGGATCAAAGATTTTTATTACCAATGCAGGTCCTGCAGATACGTATATTGTTTTTGCTATGACCGATAAGAGCCAAGGCACGAGAGGTATTTCAGCATTTATCGTTGAAAAAGGAACTCCGGGCTTTGAAACCGGTCATAAAGAAATGAAAATGGGTATCAGAGGTTCAGCTACCAGAGAGTTAGTCTTTACCGATTGCCGTATCCCAAAAGAGAACTTATTAGGCCGAGAAGGTCGCGGCTTTGGAATCGCTATGGGAACATTGGATGGCGGCAGAATCGGAATTGCAGCTCAAGCTTTGGGTATCGCCCAAGGTGCTTTGGATAAATCAATTGCCTATGTTAAAGAACGTAAACAATTTGGTCGTCCAATCGCTAATTTCCAAAATACACAATTCACTCTGGCAACTATGGCAACTGAAGTTGAGTCGGCTCGTATGCTAGTTTATAAAGCAGCTGTAGCTAAAGATACACAAAGACGTTATTCATATGAAGCTGCAATGGCAAAACTTAAAGCAAGTGAAGTTGCTTCATTTGTAACGAATAGAGCTGTTCAGTTACATGGTGGTTATGGTTATATCCAAGACTACGATGTAGAGCGTATGATGCGTGATGCCAAGATCACAGAGATTTACGAAGGAACTTCCGAGGTCATGAGAATGGTTATCTCGGGAACAATCTTGAATTAGGGAGGACATAGATGAATATAGTCGTATGTGTAAAACAAGTTCCGGATACGAATGAAGTTAGAATTGATCCGGTCAAAGGAACCCTAATCCGTGAGGGTGTTCCATCAATCATGAATCCGGATGATAAAGCAGGTTTAGAAGCCGCATTAAGAATTAAAGATAAGACAGGCGCTAAAGTTTCTGTTATTACAATGGGACCTTTGCAAGCTGAAGAAATATTGCGTGAAGCATTAGCAATGGGTGCTGACGATGTTTATCTGGTAACAGATAGAGCATTTGGTGGTGCCGATACATGGGCAACATCTTCAACTTTGGCAGGTGCAATCTCAAAATTAGATTATGATTTGATTATCACCGGTCGCCAGGCAATTGACGGAGATACGGCTCAGGTCGGTCCGGAAACTGCTGAACATTTAGATTTGCCAAATATCAGTTATGCCCAAGAAATTGAAGTTGATGGTGATGAAGTTGTAGTCTTGCGTCAATATGACGATAGATCACATCGGGTCAGAGCGAAACTTCCTGTCTTGGTTACTGCATTATCTGAGTTAAATAAGCCGCGCTATATGACTCCGGGTGGAATCTTCGATGCTTACCGTGAAAAAGAAGTTGTTCAATGGGTACGTGAAGATATACCTGTAGAAGATGAAAATATTGGTCTTAGCGGATCTCCAACCAGAGTTTCAAAATCTTTTCCTAAAGCAGTAAAAGAACCTGGTATGAAGATTGAAGAAGGCGTAGAAGAATCTGTCCAATTTATCGTGGACAAATTAAAAGAAACCTATATTTTATAAGGAGGCAGTAATGACTAAAGAGTATAAAGGAGTATACACTTTTGCAGAACAAGTAGATGGCGAGTTAACCGGTGTATCTTTAGAATTGCTGGGCAAAGCTGGTGACTTGGCAGCAGATCTTGACACTGATGTTACTGCCATACTATTGGGTAAAGATGTTGCTGATTTAGCAAAGGTTTTGGTTGAATTCGGTGCTGATCGCGTTATCTTATATGAAAATGATGAGTTAGAATTATATACTACAGAACCATATACCCAAGTTGTAGCTGCAATAATAGAAGAGTACAAACCGGAAATTCTTTTAATCGGTGCAACAGCCATTGGCCGTGATCTTGGACCTAGAATTGCCGGTCGAGTACATACAGGACTTACAGCCGATTGTACCAAACTTGATATTCAAGAAGAGAGTAAAAATCTACTGATGACTCGTCCCGCTTTCGGCGGAAATCTGATGGCGGAAATTTTGTGTGAAAATCACAGACCTCAAATGGCAACAGTACGTCCGGGAGTTATGGTCAGAAAAATCAGAGAAGAGAATCGTACAGGCGAAATAATTAATTTTGATTATGAACTTGAACGCAACAATAAATTTGTTACGGTTGAAGAAGTTATTAAACAAACAAAATCCAAGATCGAAATTCAAGACGCGGATATCCTGATTTCAGGAGGTCGTGGTCTGGGTGGTCCGGAAAACTTTGCTATCTTACAAGATTTGGCTGAAGCGATCGGAGGCGAAGTATCAGGTTCAAGAGCAGCTGTTGATTCAGGTTGGATTGACAAAGATGTACAAGTAGGCCAAACAGGCAAAACTGTACGCCCCACGCTCTACTTTGCGATCGGTATTTCAGGAGCTATTCAACATATGGCCGGTATGGAAGAATCAGATTATATCATTGCTATCAATAAAGATCCGAATGCATTGATCTTCAATGTTGCCGATGTTGGCATAGTAGGAGATTTATTCGAGATAGTTCCAAAATTAACTGAAAGTATCAAAGCAGAAAGAGCCAAACAAGACTAATCAAAATAACAAATTATTATAGATTAACTAGCAAGACACCGAGTTTAAGATCAAACTCGGTGTCTTTTGAAATTGATTTTCCGGCTAATCACTCGACTTAAAAGTTTTTTATGTGATTGCTAGGGCTGCACCTAAAGCCTCACACTCAGAGACCGCATCCTCATCCGGCATATCAAATGCTATCACACTCTCGGTAGCAAGATTAAGACCTGCATCTCGACAATCGTCTTCCCACAATTCCATCCATTCACCGTCAGCCCAAGAATATGAACCGAATAATGCAATAGGCTTATTACCGAGCTTAGTTTTTACTTCTGAAAACATCGGCTCAAATACAGTTTCTTCTAATTCCTCATCACCCATTGCCGGACAACCAAAAGCGATGGCATCATAATTATCAATTGTAGCTACATCAAAACTTTCAACCTCGATAATCTCCGCCTCACTATTTTCTTTTTTAACACCATCTGCAACAGCTTTAGCCATAGCTTCGGTATTTCCTGTGCCTGACCAATAAACAACAGCTATTTTTTTCACAATATACCTCCTGAGTATTTTATTTATTCTGTTAACTTAATAACTGGTTGATATTTGCTACAAGATAATTATAAGTTAGCTTAGGCTAATTAGCAATAGCTAACTCGAATATAAAACTTTTTAATGCGAGATCTTCAGTTTAAACTGAATAAAACAATTAGCTGAGGTATTTAATCAAGATAAGAACCCGAACTTTATCTTTGTGTTGTTGGCGAGGAATCGGATGCTTATTAATTGCATTGCTCCGTTTGTAGAAAAAGTTTGTAGCAAGAATCTAAGAGATCCCAAAATTGCTTTGGAAAACTTGAAAATTTGTTCCTTTTAATTCAGAAAGTAGCATTAAACTAAGAGTTCCAAAAATATTTTGGAAAATTTGAAGATTTGCCACTTTTATTTCAGAAAATCTCAATAGCCTATGAGATCAAAAATAAATTAGGAAATGTTGTATTTTTGCTAATTAAAAATCCAAAAAGTTTACTATATCAAAAAGAGAATTCATTTTATAATTAAACACAATTAATTAGGATTATTTATTCTGTTAATTGTTAATCAGTATGAATAATTGTAATAATTGGTTTATTTTTTTATTAATTTTGTTAAAAAAGATTGACATTATTGCTCTGAATAATTATTATCGAGTGAGGCATAAATATAAATGACAACAAGTTGGTCAAAACGAAGATCAATTTATCAAAAATTAGTAGCAGAAAATTATTAACTATTTTCATAGTTTTTTTATTCAGAATTCAGCTCAATGATTACGAGCATGCAAAGTACAATTTAATTTAGAAGAGGTAATAATAATGAATGATGATGGAAAAATAGGCCAAAAAAATTGGTTTTTTGCGGATGCAAAGTTACCTTCAGTTACCGCTATAGCATTGGAGGGTGAGGAGTCGATTGTTGTCTTAAATCCCGCTAATGTAGCAGCTGTGATTGAAATGATTTTCTACTTCGAACACCCGGAAACTCCATTATCTTATTCTTCAGACATAGAACCGGAAACAGTAAAAAGTTTCTGCACCAAAGATATTGAAGATATTAATGGAAGGCGTATTCCTGAAGATAAACAATATTCATTTGCCTTACTTTCTGATCAACCACTTATTGTACAGTATAAGCGTTTAGAGAATATTAAAGGGAGCTTAGCATTTTTTTCACCACAGGGATATTATGAATAAATTGCAGCTTTAATAATATTATATATACGATTTGCAATATATATGCATTATAAAAGAAGTTTTTTTATTGTTAAATTATGGTTATTTTAGGCATTAAGGTTCATATTTATTATCCATATGTTAATTCTTTAAAAGAAAAACGCAAGGAAACTAAAAGCTTAATTGACAGATTGGAGCATAAATTCAATTTGTCGATTAGAGAAGTTGCGGATCAAGACCAATGGCAAAGTTTTGTCATGGGTATTTCTTTTACTGCAATCAAGGAAAGTGAAGCGATTGAGATGCAAGAAAAAATTGAACACCTTCTGTATTCTGAAGTTAATGGAGAAATTGTTTCTTTTGAATGGGATCTTTTTTCTTTAGAAGAGTATTAAGAGTGCTGAAAAAAAGTAATCGAATTGATCTGTGCTATTATTGCTTATAGAAAATATTTATTGAGCTAGAGATAATAAACTAATGAATTATTGAAAAAACCGATCCAAACTTAGCAGTAAGAATCGGTTTTTTGTTGTGTTGTGTCGATCTAGAGAATAAGAATTATATTATTTTGCTGCTGAATAACGTTCTGCAACTACATCCCAGTTAACTACTTTCCACCAAGCTTTGAGATAGTCGGGACGTACGTTTTTGTATGTCAAATAGTATGCATGCTCCCAAACATCATTACCTAGAAGAGGTGTGACACCATCCATTACAGGATTGTCTTGATTAGCAGTGCTGGTAACTTTTAATTCACCATTATCTAAGACTAACCATGCCCAGCCACTACCGAATTGGCCTGCACCTTTTGCTTCAAAAGCTGCTTTGAATTCATCAAAACTACCAAATGCTTTATTGATTTCATCTGCCAAATCACCTTGAGGTTCATTAGATCCTCCTGGTGTCATGCTTTCCCAGAATAGTGTGTGATTAAAATGACCGCCGCCGTTGTTTATTACAGCTTGTCTTTTTTCTGCCGGTACTTGATCAAGATTTTTCAATAATTCTTCAATTGTTTGCTCTTTCAGATCCACACCTTCAAGCGCTGCATTTAAATTGTTTACGTAGGCTTGATGATGTTTATCATGGTGTAGATGCATTGTTTCTTCATCGATTGTTGGGACCAGTGCGTCATAAGCATAAGCTAAATCATCCAATTTGTAAGTTGTCATAGTTATCCTCCTTATTAAAATTAAACTATTAATTATTTTTAACTGTCCTTAGAATACAACAAGACTAAAACTCTAGTTGTAACTTAAGTTCCAAATCTTGAAGTTCTATATGTAGTGTATCACTTGTTACACTATAATTAAATGAAATATTGTTATTGGATAAAAGTAGCAGAATTAAAGAATAAAAAATTGTTATTTTAAGCCATAAAATAATTATTGATTTAAATTTAGTGTAAAATAGGTACAATTAATAATTTGCTAAAAAATGAAGAAAGTTGGTTGCTTTATGAATATTCTAGTAATAGATTCTCAAGGTGGCGGAATCGGCAGAGAAGTTGTGAAAGCCATTAAGCAATCTTTGCCGGATGTTATGGTCACAGCTGTAGGGACGAACGGCGTTGCTACTTCTGCCATGCTGAGAGCAGGTGCTAATCAGGCTGCGACAGGAGAAAATGCAATTGTTGTTTGTTCTAAAACGGCTGATTATATCATAGGTCCTGTTGGCATTGTTATCGCAGATGCTATGTTAGGTGAAATCACTCCACAAATGGCGTTGGCCATCGGACAAAGTGAAGCAAAGCGAATTTTGATACCGGTTAATCATTGCAATAATATTATAGTAGGGGTGCCTGATTTGACCATAGGAAAATTGGTCACAAGTGTAGTGGCGGAGCTTTCGGAAGATGTTTTGAGGGCTACGGAACGTTAGATTAATTATTTAGTTTCATAAGCAGTTTCTTTGTTGCTTCTAAGTTATGTATGATAATATAAACATGTATTTTCTACATGAATGTAGAATTATTGTCTGAAGGCAATTCTTTTTTATTAAAATAATCCTTACTGAAACAAGAAGTTTCAATTCTGATTTGAAGATCTGAAATTAGATTTTGAGTAATAGTTTCACAACCTTATTGCGTAGATGTGGGTAAGACTTGTTGCTCTAGGTTACCCTTTAGAAAGTGTATTATTTATGAAAAAAATTGTCTTATTTTTAATTGTTACTGTATTAAGTATTGCCTGTATTAGTTGTGCTAATAGCAACGAAAATTCAACTTCCGAAAATTCTGATAAAACAGACCTAGCCGAAGTAAGCAAAAAAAATACTGAAGACTCCGATTCAGATAGTTCTGTACGTAAAATTACAGATGCTGTGGATCGCGAGGTTGAAATTCCAAATAAGGTAAAAAAAATTGTACCATTAGGCAACGCACCACGGATGATCACTTACCTTGGTTTAGCAGAAAAAGTTGTAGGAATTGGTGAGTGTGAGATAACGGATAGAAGAATGCATGCCTATGCTTTTGTGAATAGAGAGCTTTGGCAAAGTCTTCCCAATTGTGGTACTGATGCTATGGGTGAAACTGCCTACTATCCGGAGGAGATTATCAAGGCAGCTCCGGATGTTATTCTTTGTACTTATACATCAGATGTAGCAAATGATATTCAAACTAAAACAGGCATTCCGACAGTTTCGGTTCCTCAAGGTACACTTTTCGGTGAAGATTATGAAATCGCTTTACGAATGTTGGGAGATGTTTGTGGAGTTTCTGAACGAGCAGAAGAGGTTATTGCCTTTATCAATAACTGCTTAAAAGATTTAGCAGATAGAACAGCCGATATTCCAGAAGATGATAAGCCTACTGTGCTGGCTGCGGGCGCAACTTTTAAAGGCAGCCACAGTATTGATGGTGTTTATACAAATTATTCAGTTTTTAAAACATTATCTGCTAAAGATGTCGCAGCTAATTTGGCCGGGCAAACAGAATCAAGTGGTGTAATGGTTGATAAAGAACAAATACTTACTTGGGATCCGGACATGATTTTCTTTGATGCAGGCAGTATGGAATTGGTTAATACTGATTATGTCGAAAATCCCGGTTATTTTGAACAGTTGCAAGCAGTTAAAAATGGTGAAATTTATCAATGGCCAAATTCAACTTGGCACTGGTCTAATGTAGAAATTCCTCTGGCAAGTGCTTACTATACCGGTCAGCTATTATATCCGGATGAATTTTCAGATCTTATATTTGAAGAAAAAGCTGGAGAAATCTTTGAATTTTTCCTTAATGATGCTGATTATTTAACCAAGCTTGAAGAAGAAGGATCAGGCTATGGCAAAGTTACTTTAGGAAAATAAGCTGATGTCAAATATTACTAGCGAACAAATTGATTTATATAATAGATATATTAGACGTAAACGCTGGATCTTATTTGTGACGTTTATCTTGATGATTTTCTTTGCTTTATTTGCAATGAGTGTGGGTTCAATCAGGCTATCTTTTCTGGATATTTTGAAAACACTTGCCGGTCAGGGGGATCAATTATCAAATACGACGATTTGGCAGATAAGATTACCAAGAGTTTTGGCAGCAATTCTTGTTGGTGCAGCTCTTTCATCGGCCGGCGCGGTTATGCAATGTGTGTTGCGTAATCCTTTAGCATCTGCTTCTACTCTGGGAGTTTCACAAGGTGCTGCTTTCGGTGCTGCTTTGGGTATTGTAGTATTTGGAGGCGGTGTAGTTAATTCAGCTAATGCCACTTCGGCAATTACAATCAATAATCCTTATATAGTCACTCTTTGTGCTTTTGTATTTGGTTCGGTGTCAACTCTAATTGTAATTATTATTTCACGATTTAAACGTAATATTGGACCTGCCGGTCTGGTCCTGGTAGGGGTTGCTTTAAGCTCTCTGTTTGGAGGTGGAAGTACTCTGCTACAGTATTTCACAGATGATACAAAACTTGGGGCAATTGTCTTTTGGACTTTCGGTAATTTGGGCAGTGCCAATTATAAAGAGCTTATAGTTATGTTTATAGCGTTAAGTTTGACAATAGTTTATTTTATGCTTAACCGCTGGAATTATAATGCAATGGAGAGCGGAGCTGATACAGCAAAAAGTTTGGGCGTTAATACACGCTCCATTATGCTTGTTAGCATGACTTTCTGTTCTTTATTATCTGCGATTGCAGTTTCTTTTGTAGGAATTATAAGTTTTGTTGGCTTAGTTGCACCGCATATTATGCGTAGACTAGTAGGAAATGATTACAGATATTTGTTACCAAGCTCTGCGCTTGCCGGATCTCTATTATTAATCTTAGCGGATACTTTTGGACGTTCAATTGTGGCTCCGGTAATTTTACCAATTGGTGCTTTGACTGCTTTTCTCGGTGCGCCAATGTTTTTGTTTCTCTTATTCAAAGGTGGTGAGAATAATTATTCAGGTAAATAATATAAATTTTTCATATCCTTGTATGTCGACTAATGTTTTGGAAGATGTCAGTTTTACGATTGAGCCGGGTCAATGTTTAGCTGTTCTGGGTAATAACGGAGTTGGCAAAAGTACATTATTAAAATGTATTAATCGGATTTGTTCAATTCAGGCAGGCTCAATCTACATTGATGGTAAAGATGCTTACAAAATGAAAAACAAGATTTTGGCACAAAATGTGGCTTATGTATCTCAGAAATCTGAAAATAGTAATATGACGGTTTTTGACACAATTTTATTGGGTAGAAAGCCTTATATAGATTGGGATATTACAGCCGAGGACAGACAAATAGTCTCAGATCTTATTGATCAAATGGGTTTGAATGAGTACACTCTGCGCGATGTTTCCACACTTTCCGGTGGAGAGGCTCAAATCGTGATGTTAGCTAGGGCCTTGGCTCAACAACCGAAGGTTTTGCTTTTAGATGAGCCGACTAGCAATCTGGATTTACGTAATCAGCATGAAGTCTTGAAGATTATTAGAAATCTAGCTGAAACAAATGAAATTTGTGTTGCATTAGTGATTCACGATTTGAATTTAGCAATACAATACTGTGATAGATTTTTACTTTTAAAAGATGCCAATGTCTATTCTAATGGTGGTATTGAAACAATAACCTCTGAATCAATTGGCTCAGTCTACGGAATAGAAGTAGAAATTATCGAACATAAAAATAAAAAATTAATTATTTCGAACAATTATTAGAATGGACAAAACAAAATGGATAAAAATAAATTGTGGGAAAATGCGGTTAAATTTCATGGACATGAATGTGGTGGTTTAGCAATTGGCTATAAAGCTGCCCTGTATGCTATTGAATTATTAGATTTAAAATTTTCACGGGATGAGCAGGTCGTTTGCATTTCAGAAAATGATGCTTGTGGAGTAGATGCGATTCAAGTTCTCCTAGGTTGTAGTGTAGGCAAAGGTAATTTGTTGTTTCACGTGACGGGTAAACAGGCATTTTCGTTTTATAATAGAAATGATGGAAAATCTGTCAGACTAAGCTTGAAAAAAAGACCGGAAAACATGACGCGAGAAGAATCCCTTGTCTATTATCAAAGTCTTGAACCACAAGAAATGTTTGACCGAATGGAAGTTAGAATTGACTTCCCGGAACAGGCTCGTTTTTTTGATTCTTATCCTTGTGACGAATGCGGTGAGACTACCGGTTTAAATTGGATTCGTATCAAAAATGATCAGAAACTTTGCCTTGATTGCTATCCTCAGTATGACAGATTTAAAGTGTAATTTTATTTTGTCATGTTTGAGAATGAGTAAATAGTTTAGAAGAGATGATATAATAAAAAAATGAACTTATCAGAATTTTTTCAAAAAAATCCTAAAGTAGCAATCGCTTTTTCAGGTGGTGTGGATTCTGTTTATTTACTCTATGTTGCTAAGAAATATGCTCAAAAAATAAGAGCTTATTTCGTGAAATCTCATTTTCAGCCTCAGTTTGAATTAGAAGATGCCAAAGTTATTGCCAAATCTTTAGATGTGGAATTAGAAATTCTTGAATTAGATATTTTGGCTCAAGCTGATATAGTCGTAAATGATAAGAATCGTTGTTATTACTGTAAATCAATGATTTTTTCCGAGATTATCAAACAAGCGAAAAAAGATGGTTTTGATCTATTATTAGATGGTACAAATGTTTCTGATGACTTTGCCGAACGGCCCGGAATGCGTGCTTTGACTGAGCTTGAGGTGCGATCACCTTTGCGTGAATCCGGATTATCCAAATCAGAAATTAGAGAGCTATCCAAGAAAGCCGGTTTACCTACGGCAGATAAGCCGGCTTATTCTTGCCTGGCAACTAGAATTCCCCATGGAACAGAGATAACAGCAGAGAAACTTGCTGTTATTGAAAAAGCGGAAAAATTCTTATTCGATCTGGGGTTTACTGATTTTAGAGTGAGATATTTTGCTGATTCTGCCAGAATTCAATTGTCAGCAGCTGAATTAGAAAAGTTCATTGAACAACGCAAAGTAATTGTTCAAGAATTAAAAAAATATTTTTCGGCAATTCTTTTGGATCTGGAGGAGCGGTCATGAGTGAGAGTATAGTTGATATTATAAATGCTGTCCGAGAAAAAAAATTATCTGTTGAAGAAGCAGTCTTGAAAATTAAGAAAGAGCCTTTTGCAGATATAGGTTTTGCCAAAATTGATTTGCATAGAGGGGTACGCCAAGGTGCTGCGGAAGTGATTTTTGGAGCAGGTAAAACTCCTGAGCAAATTTGTGGCATTATCGAAACCATGCTCGCTAATTCTCAAAACTCTATTTTGATTACCAGACTTGTGCCGGATTCTGCAGATTTGATTAGTAAAAATTATAAACTAAACTATTATCCGGAGGCTAAACTTGGTATTTTAGGTGAGTCTCTAGTTTCGAACAGTGTAGGAAATATTGTTGTTGCTACCGGCGGAACCAGCGATATTCCTGTTGCTGAAGAAGCAGCACTGACAGCAGAATTTTATGGTAATAAAGTTATTCGTTTGTTCGATGTAGGA
>JAAYKK010000040.1 GCA_012522435.1 Clostridiaceae bacterium
ATAGCCGAGGGTCCGGAAATCGAATTAGATTATTATAACTTTGAAATGTTGCGTCTACCAAAAGGTCATCCTGCAAGAGATGAACAGGATACTTTTTATCTGGATTATGAGTCGGGATTATTGTTGAGATCGCAAACTTCTCCTGTTCAAATCAGGGTTATGAATGAACAAAAACCTCCGATTTATATTGTTTGTCCGGGTAGAGTCTATCGTTCGGATGCAGTTGATGCAACCCATTCACCAATTTTTCATCAAATTGAAGGCTTAGCCGTTGATGAAAATTTAAGCATGAGTGACTTAGTAGCTTCTCTTGAGTTGTTTGCCAGAAAGTTATTCGGTAAAGATACTCGAATTCGTATCAGACCTCATCATTTTCCTTTTACAGAGCCAAGTTGTGAAGTTGATATTTCTTGCTGGACTTGTGACGGCAATGATCTTAATTGTAAGACTTGTCATGGAGAAGGATTTATTGAAATATTAGGTGGAGGCATGGTTCATCCCGAGGTTTTAGAAAATTGCAATATAGATTCGAAAAAATATACCGGCTTTGCTTTCGGTATTGGTGTGGAACGTGTCGCAATGGGCAGATATGATGTTACTGATATTCGAAACTTCTATGAAAACGATTTGCGTTTTTTAGAACAATTTAGCAGATGAGGTGGAATGAATGAAAGTTTCTTTTGAATGGATAAAAGATTTTACTGATTATAAAGGTGATTTACAAGAATTAGTTGATGGTATTACTTTATCAGGAACTAAAGTTGAGTCTGTTGAGCTAGAAGGTGACGGTTTGAAAAAAATTGTGACCGGCTATGTAATGGAAGCTCAAAAACACCCAAATGCTGATCGTTTAACTGTATGTCAAGTAGATGTAGGAACTGAAAAATATCAAATAGTTTGTGGTGCACCTAATGTTGCCTCAGGGCAAAAGGTGATAGTAGCTTTACCCGGAGCTGTCTTGACTGAAGGCTATAAAATAAAGAAAGCTAAAATGCGTGGTGAAGAATCAAACGGCATGATCTGTTCAATTGATGAACTGGGTTTTACAATTCATGATTTTCCCTTAGCTGCTGAGGACGGCATCTATGTTTTGCCTGATGATACGCCGATCGGAATAGATGCTCTGGAGTTTCTTGGTATAGGTCAAGAAATAATTGAATTTGAAATAACTTCTAATCGTCCGGATTGTCTATCGGTAGAAGGTATTGCACGCGAAACAGGTGTAACTTTTGGAGCTAATTTCAATGCCCTAGATAAAAAGCCTGCTCAATTTTCTGATCTGAAATCTGAAGATATTGCTTCTATTAAAGTTGAAGATCCTGATTTATGTTCTGCTTTTATCGGCCGGGTAGTCACTGAAATAAAAATAGAGCAATCACCGATTTGGATGCAAAAACGCTTAAGAGCTGCTGGTATGAGGCCGATTAATAATATTGTTGATATAACAAATTTTGTTATGTTGAGCTTAGGACAACCGATGCACGCTTATGACTTAGATTTTTTGCAGGATAATACAATTATTGTCCGTAGAGCAAAAGATAAAGAAAAAATGACTTTGCTTGATGGCACTGAGATTGAAATGAATCCTGAAAATTTAGTGATCGCGGACACTGCGGGTGCTGTTGGTTTAGCAGGTGTAATGGGAGCTGAGAATTCTGAAGTTAGAGATTCTACCAAAGCAATCTTATTTGAAGCTGCAAACTTTTCTAAAACTTCTGTCAGACAAACTGCCAAAGAATACAATATTCGTTCAGAAGCTTCTTTGCGTTTTGAAAAAGGTCTTCCTGCACAGAATGCCCAAAGAGCAATGGATTATGCTTGTTACTTAATTGAAGAGTTGGGTTGTGGTAAGGTAGCCGAGACAGAAATTCAAATTCTTGAACCATATCAGGATCTGACTCAAATAGAATTTACTGTTGAGGGTATTAATAAAATAACCGGTTTGGACTTAAGTATTGAAGAAATCAAATCACTATTGAGTGGTTTGGAATTGATTATTGAAGATACGGATCAAACAGGTCACTATTTGGCAACAATTCCATTTTTTCGTAATGATTTAAAAATTGAAGCTGATTTATCTGAAGAGGTTGCTAGAATATATGGTTATGACAAGATCGAAAGCCGCTTTAGTAAGGGCAATACACCTACTTTGGGTGGACTCAATATTACTCAGAAAGACCTTGAAAAAATTCATCAGATACTTGAAGCTTGTGGTGCTTATGAAACATACACATATTCATTTGTTTCACCTACTGATGTAAAAAGAATCGGTTTAGAAGCAGAGCATCCTCTAAGCAAACAACTTTCGATTCTGAATCCTTTAGGTGAAGAGTACTCGAAAATGCGTACTACTATGGTTCCGAGCTTATTAAGAGTTATTGAGTACAATTTAGCTCATGGTAACCAAGAAGGTATTTTTTATGAATTGGGTAAAACCTATCATCCGCTGGATCTAATCTCTGACTATCAACTAGAGCCGGAGTATCGTGATCAAGATTTACCTGATGAACGACAACATGTTACAGTTGCAAGTTTTTCAAATTATGCTAAAAAGACTGAAACCGGATATTTTGAACTGAAAGGTATTCTGGAAGAGTTATTTTATCATTTGGGAATCAATGAATATGAACTGAAACGTATAGAGAAGGATCATCCATATATGCATCCGGGTCAGACTGCTTTAATTTATTTGCCTGACTATCAAGAACCGATCGGATTCATTGGCACAATTCATCCAAGCATTGCTAGAGAATTTGATACTACTTCTAAGACCTTTATTATTGATTTTGAGCTCAGACCGGTCTTAAATGCTAAGCGTCAGAAGATTGTCTTTAAACAATTGCCGAAGTTTCCTGCTATAACCAGAGATTTAGCTTTTGTCATGGATGCAAAATATTTGGTTGCTGAGATTGAAAAAGAGATTACAGTTTTAGCAGGTGATTTATTAGAGTCGATTAGTATCTTCGATGTTTATCAAGGAATAGGTATTGAAGAAGGTAAAAAATCCGTTGCTTTTTCATTAGTCTTTAGAGATGCAAAACGTACTTTGAGTGATGCGGATGTTAATCCAATCATCGAAAAAATCGTTGCGAAGATGTTGGAAAAAGATATTAATTTAAGATCATAATAAAATTTATTCCTATTTTCTAATTCATGAGCCGCCAAAATATTGGCGGCTTTTTTAATAATTCCTACTTTTTAATCTATTTTCTAAAAACCTATTCCTATCTATGACCTCAATTTTTTCTACTCTAGAATAAGCTATTCAATATTTGAAACAACAAGGGGGTTTTATATGTTTAATCTAGAAGCATTATTGAGTGTACCCTTGAGCATGACTATCTTAGCTCAAGTGATATTTTATCTTATACCAATTGAGCTACGTATAGAAAAACAGGCAAAAGTAATAATTGAAGATCGCATTTCACAAACCAAGAATCTACCTCTTTATGAAATTATTCCAGAAGAGACAATCACCAAGTTAAAAGTAAATCCACAAAAAGTTAAAGAGATAATGTCTTTAGCTTTAGACATTGATCATAGCTTATGGAATAAAGATGAGGCTGGTGATGATTAATGTTAGAAAAAATAAAAGATGAACAAGGTAATTCAAGCTTTTTCTTCTTAATTTTACTTCCTCTAACCGTATTAGTATTGTTGCTGATTTTTGAAAATGCACAGCTGAGACGAGATGAGCTGGATTTTGTCAGAGCTTGTGAGAACAATCTTGATTTGACTTTGGCTGATTTTGACCGAAAATTATGGCATGAATTCGGACTCTGGGGAGTAGAGAATTCACTTTTGAACCAACATAGTAGCGAATTGGAACAAAACTATGCCCAAAACATTTATGATTCAAAGATTAAAATTAGTTCTACAGCAGATCTGGATGATCCGGACAATCTGAGACGACAAATCTTAAGACATATGAGTATAAGAGGACCGTTCTTAATTACTGAAGAGTTAATCACTCGTTTCACGGATTTTCAGCTATTGGGACAAACTATTGCTCAAAGTTCAGCTTGGTCTGAAATTGCTAATTCAGATAACTTTATCGATCCCGAAGTGATCATTGATAATCCGGATTCATTTGCGGGGAATGCATCTGATCTGGATTTAGAAATATCTGAAGATGAATTGGAAAATTTATCTGAGGCCGAATTAAACGGTCTGACAAAAACTGCTTTAGCAGTTTTAGGTGAGATAATATCGGGTGCTAAAGAAATGATTATTCCTTACTATGAATCAACTGGCAATGAAGTTCCGGCCGATCCTTTAGCTCCCAATTCATTACATAAAATAGCAGAATTTTCTGAGGGATTTTTAATTAATTACGATTTACCGGTAATTAGCCGACTACAAATTCAAGAATATTTATTTAATTATTATACAATGCAATGTAATCAGCTGGAATTAAATGGAGAACAGATCAGTTTGCAAACCCCCGATGGCAGATTGCATTCTGAATTAAGCTCTGCCGGTAGGAAAAATGAAGTTGAACAAATAATCTTTAATAAGGATAATCCGGAAAAAGCAGCTTCAACAGCTAAAGGAACAATTAGAGGTGTATGTTTCGGTTATCATTTTATTAGCAATTATTACGATCAAGCAAAACAAAATATTTATTTGGCAGAGGCAACTGCCACCTGTACTTTAATAGCGCTTGCTAGTTTAGGTCACGTAATACTTGAACCTCAACCTCTCGTTTATCTATTCATGCTAATCGATTCTTTACATGAAGCAATTCTCGATACTAATCAGTTACTCGATGGTAAAGAAGTGACCTTTATAGTTAAAGATTATAAAATTCAGCTTAATTACCGTGATTTTATGAGAGTGTTTTCAGTCTTTAATTCAGAAGAAAAATTGTTAACCGGAATTAATCGAATAAGAAAGAAAACAATACCGGGAGTTTATGTTACCGGATTTTTGCTTGAAGCAAATTTTCGCAAGAGTTCTTTAAGAATGAGCAGGGAGTTTTCCGATTATGTTGCAGAAAATTAATTTTTCTATAATAAAAGATAAGCTTAAGAATGAAAGAGGCAGCTTAGTCTTGGATGCTGCCTTGATTATTCCTTTAATAATTTTTATTTTTTACTTTATGCTCAGTGCAATCTTGACAATCCAACATGAAATAGTAATGCGTTATGCTCTGGACCAAACAGCAAAAGAGCTTTCACTTCTAATTCCTTTAGCTGAAGGCGTTTATACTGAACTTGATCATTCAATAATTGATGAAACAATCAATAAGATAGTTCCTGAAAGCAGTAATGAATTTAAACAATCAGTTGGTGATCTTGCTAGCTCAATATTTTTACAAAAATTTTTACAAAATCAAATTGATAAATGGTTAAATGATGGTGCTGATCGCCTGTCTATAAAAATACCTCCTGATAGACGGCAAATTATTCTTGATACAGTTTCCGATCATAGTATTCAGATGAAAATAAAATATCATGTAAAAACACCTTGGAACGAGACAGAAAAACTTGCTGTGACATATATTCCGGTTTGGACAAAATATGATAGTAAATATCGGCAGGAAGATCCATCTAAAGAACAAGCTGATGAGGCAGAAGATAATATTTGGTCAGAGCATAATTTTGTGCGCGGTAAGTATTTTCGAGAACAATTTAAGGCAAACTTGCCGTTTAATTATCCGACGATTTGTCGTTTTCAAGCCGGGGAAGTTTTGGCAGTGAGAAGTCTTGATCTAACAGCTCCAAGCTACAGCTCAGGCGAGCAGGTGAGCCAACAAATAGAGCAGGAAATTACAAATTTGAGTAAATTTAAGGGTTCAAATCGAGACACAGGTCTGACAGTCGGCAAGATTAATGTAGGAGATATCACAGCTCGCAAACTGATAGTTGTGATACCGGGAAACTCTACATATAGTATTGATCATCAAATATTTTCAGATTTAACTAATGAAGCTTCAAATCGAGGAGTAAATTTGCAAATAGCAGTAAGAGGGAATAGTTATCGTTATCTAGAAAGGCCGGAAGTTCCTTCTTCCGAAGATGATCCCTAACACAATTTAAACACTTCTTAATCACATGTATATCATAAATTAGTGCATAATTAAATTGAACAAACTGACTTCATCAGCTATTATTTATATGATTTTAGGTTAATATATAAAGGAATTAATATATATGGGACTTTTTACAAAAATATTTGGCACTTACTCAGAACGAGAAATAAAAAAGATTAGCTCAATTCAAAAACAAGTCTTAGAATTAGCAGATCAATATAAACAAATGTCGGAAGACGAATTACGCGGGCAAACAGAAATTTTCAAGAAACGTTTTGCAGCAGGAGAAACTCTGGACGATCTTTTGCCGGAAGCATTTGCTACTGTAAGAGAAGCATCAAGCAGAGTTCTTGATATGTATCATTTCCCTGTTCAGGTTTTAGGCGGGATTATCCTTCATCAAGGCAGAATAGCTGAGATGAAAACAGGTGAGGGTAAAACTCTAGTTGCAACTTTGCCTGTCTATCTTAATGCATTAAGTGGTAAAGGTGTGCATGTAGTTACCGTCAATGACTATTTGGCTGAACGTGACAGTGAGTGGATGGGCAAAATATATCGTTATCTAGGTTTGTCGGTTGGACTCGTAGTCAGGGGGCTTTCCAAAACAGAAAAGCAAAATGCTTACAACAGTGATATTACCTACGGTACAAACAATGAGTTTGGTTTTGATTATTTACGTGATAATATGGTGACCTCAATCGAACAATTAGTTCAGCGAGAATTGAACTTTGCGATCATTGACGAGGTTGACAGTATTCTGGTTGATGAGGCACGAACACCTTTAATTATTTCAGGTTCAAGCGGTGAATCTTCCGAGTTATATGACCAAGCAAATCAATTAATAGTGGGTTTGAAGAGTAAGTTTTTTAAAGAAACCGACAGCAAATTATCTTATGAAGAAAGAGCTGAGCTTGAAGGTGATGCTGATTATATTGTAGATGAAAAAGCTAAGAGCGCAATTTTAACTAATCGCGGTGTTAAAAAAGCTGAGAGTTTCTTCGGTCTTGAAAATTTGACTGATCAGGAGAATTATATTATTAATCATCATATTAATAATGCTCTCAAAGCTCACGGTACTATGTTTCGTGATCAGGACTACATTGTTGATAATGATGAAGTAATTATAGTTGATGACAATACCGGTCGACTAATGCCCGGTAGGCGTTATAGTAACGGCTTGCATCAAGCTATTGAGGCTAAAGAACATGTTGCAGTTAAGCGAGAGAGCAAAACTTTAGCAACAATTACCTTCCAAAATTACTTCCGAATGTATAATAAATTATCCGGTATGACCGGTACGGCAATGACAGAAGAAGATGAATTCAAAGAGATTTATGCTCTAGATGTTGTTACTATTCCTACCAATGAACCGATGATCAGAGAGGATTTATCCGACTCGGTTTATAAAACTGAATCAGGTAAATACAGTTCTTTGATCGAAGCAGTAAAAGAAATACATCAGACAGGTCAGCCAATCTTAATCGGTACAATATCAGTTGAAAAATCTGAGGTTATTTCAGCTTTATTTACCAAAGCCGGAATCAGACATAATGTTTTAAATGCTAAGCATCATCAGCGCGAAGCTGAAATTGTTGCCCAAGCAGGAAGACTAGGTGCTGTAACTATTTCTACCAATATGGCCGGACGCGGTACTGATATTATGTTGGGCGGTAATGCCGAGCATATGGCAAAACAAGAAATGCGTAAGCAAGGTTATGAAGAAGAACTGATCGAAGAAGCAGATTCGCATAATATTACAGATGATCAAACTGTTTTAGATGCCAGAGACTTATTTCAAGAATTGCAAAATAAATTTGAAGCTGAAATTGCAGATGAGAAAGAACAAGTTATTGCCAGTGGCGGTCTTTATATTATTGGCACTGAACGACATGAATCAAGAAGAATTGATAATCAGTTAAGAGGACGTTCCGGTCGTCAAGGGGACCCCGGTTCCAGTAAGTTTTATCTCTCACTTGAAGATGATTTGTTACGTTTATTTGGTGGTGAAAGAATGGAAACTATTTTTAATACATTTGGTATTGAAAGTGATATGGAAATCGAAAATCCAATCTTAACCAGAACGATAGAATCCGCTCAACGTAGAGTCGAAGCACAAAACTTCAGTATCAGAAAAAATGTTTTACAATACGATGATGTTATGAATCAGCAACGGGATCTGATTTATTCTCAAAGACGTCAAGTCCTACATGGTGAGAATGTCCATGCTTATTTTGTTAAATATATAGAAGATATTATTGCAGATAATGTCAATTCATTTACCATGGGAACATCTAATACTGCTGAATGGGATTTAGGTAATTTAGTTTCCAGATTAAAAGATCTTTTAGGTGACTTATCTTCAGTTGATAGATTAAAGAATATTTCAGGCAATGCTTCCACTCAAGATTTAATTTCTGAGATAACTGAAGAAGCGCTTACTACTTTGGAAAATAAAAAAGAAGACTTGGGTTCCGAAGAAATCTTATATCAAGCTGAACGTTATATTCTCCTAAATGCGGTTGATAACCATTGGATGGAACACATTGATGTTATGGATAGCTTACGGGATAGTATTGGTATGCGTGGTTATGCACAGCATGATCCTGTGGTCGAATATAAGCGTGAAGGTTACGATATGTTTGAAGCTATGACAATAGGAATCCAAGAAGATGCTGTGCGATTAATCATGCGAGCTCAAATTACAGTTGATCAAAGTAAGCCGATGGCAGGACGAGGACCTAGAGAATTGAGTGAGAGTCGAAAAGGATCTCATTCTGCTCTGAATTTGGCAAAAATGGCAGGTGCCGGCGGCACGAGAAGAGCAACTCAGCAGGAGCCAAAACAACAACCTGCCAAACGGAAAATAATGCTCGGCAGAAATGATCCGTGTTGGTGCGGTAGCGGGAAAAAATATAAAAATTGTCATTTGCGTACGGATGAAGCTAATTAATAAAGTTTAACTATAAAGGCTTCATAAGGATATAGGGCACTATTTTTAATAAATTCTTGCTGACTTCGGTCCGGATAATTGGAGATCAGAACTGTCCGGTCGATATTTTCGGGTAGATAAATATTTCTTTCTTCGCATAAACGGGCCAATTTTGCAGTATTAATTCCGATCACATTTAATTGTTCATCACTTAAATTTGCCTCGACATAGAATGCATGGTCAGCATCATATCTAAAATAGCGCAGTATGCTGTTGCCCGGTTTGCTGACAATGATCAGTTCACCATAAACAAGTGTCTTGTAATGACTACGCAATGAAGTAAGTGCTCGATAAAAATTTAAAACTGAATGAGAGTCATTTGCTTGTTCTGAAACGCTCATACCCGGATCTACAAAACAATCGATCCAAGTACTGCTATTTTTAGAAAAATCTCCGTTTAATAAATTATTGTCCCAAGCAATTGGAACTCTGGCATGATCTCTGCTACCACGTATGATTCGATCCAATGATTTTGTGTTTTCTTCTGCGGAATCGGGATTTTCAATGAGTTTTTCATATCTGAGTTGGCTTTCTATATCTCTAATTTGATTCATGCTATGGAAAGGAGCATTGACTTGACCTAATTCCTGACCTTGATAAAGGAGAGCGGTACCTTTGGCTGTTAGTTGCAAAACAGAGATTAACTTCGCGATTTGATTACGATAGTCATTGTTGTTTTCTATCCTGCTGACAATTCTTGGATGTCTTTCATCTTCACAGAATATAACCGGCCAATAATTATTGTCTGCTGTCTTTTGCATTTTTAACCAAGTGTTGCTCAAATAATCCAAAGATAAATAGTTAGAGTGAAACCGTCTTTCACCCGGATTTTCAAACTGATTATAACTTAGTCCTAAATCACTACGGTTTGTGGCATCACCGCTAATCATAGTTGCAAAATTTTGATGCATTCGAAGACAATCTGCAATTACTAGAAAATCAGGTGCAGTTTGTTTAAGAGCAAGATAGATTTGATTCAACCATTTGAGCAACTTGGGCTGATAGATGTAATGTTCAATACCTCTGAAACCGGTAAGAGTTGCGAATGTTCTACTACCGTCAGGATAAGTATTGTTCTTAGCAATAATTGAAGCTGAGTCAAGAAAAAGTCCATCTACTCCAAAATTTTGCCAATGAAGCATGACGTCGATCATTTCTCTTCTCAAGTTTTCTGATTCCCAATTCAGATCAATCTGTTTTGAACTTTTCAAATGCAAATAATATTTTTTATTTGAACGATGATAAAGCCATGCTGAATCACCGTAAAATGATTGCCAGTTATTTGGACTATCATGTGTAAGGTAAAAATCTCCTGTTTCATCCGGTTGCGTTGTATTCTTCAGCCAATGATGTTGGATGGAAGTTTGATTAATCGGCAGAGTTAAGATAATTTTCAAATCGTTTTCATGACACAGCCTTATTAATTGCTTTAGGTCATCTTCATTACCGAATACGGGATTTATTTTATAATAATCTTCAACGTCATAACCGGCATCGTCCAGTGGAGTAACAAAGATTGGACTAAGTAAGATAGCGTGGATATTGAGTGACAATAAATGTTCAAATCGTTGAATAATTCCGTTGATATCGCCAACACCATCATGATTAGAGTCTTGAAAACTTGGTACAAAGATTTGATAGATAATACTTTCTTTCCACCATTTTTGATCAAAACTATCTTTTTTAATTTCTAAATTTTGGCAGGTATCAAAATGATTGAGTTTCTCTATAATCCAGTTTGCAAGTATACGGTCAAATGTAATTCTGGTAATACGCTGAATAAATGAATGTGATTTTAAAGTTAGTCCACGCAAATAGAATTTGTTAAAATCCTCTGCTGATTTACCGGAATAATGAGCGATAAAAGATAAAAACTCGTAGCCCATTTTTGTATTGAGGACTTCTCCAATTGTTGAGTCCAAAGACCATCTGTTTTTAATTTGATTCATGGCTACCTCGATTTATGCAAACTATATTAATAGATAAAAGCCGCACTGGCGTCAGTGCGGCTTGATTATGATATGGACTTAGCTTATAGCATTTCTGCAGCAGCTTTTAGGATCTCATCTTTATTAATCCCAAATTCTTCAAATAAGATATCTGCGGGAGCAGAAGCACCAAAGTGATCAATACCGATTACCTTTCCTTCGGTTCCCACTAAACGATGCCAGGGCATTGTTGCACCGGCTTCAATAGATATTCTATTAGTTACATTTGAGGGTAGAACTTCTTCGATATAACTTGAATCTTGCTCTAAGAAAGCGTCTAAACAAGGAATTGAAACTAATCTGACTTGTTTACCTTGGGCGGTTAACTCTTGCTGTGCTTCA
Source organism: Clostridiaceae bacterium (assembly GCA_012522435.1). Classification (GTDB taxonomy): domain Bacteria; phylum Bacillota; class Clostridia; order Saccharofermentanales; family DTU023; genus UBA5436. The sequence goes on from JAAYKK010000040.1 coordinate 11,354, forward strand.
AGTGCAGGTTCAACTTCTGAGCCGCTCGCCATAATGATTAATTCAGGTTCGCCATCACAATCCTCAAAGATATAACCACCTCTTAAAGCAGCTTTCCCGGATTGCTCATAGGTAGGCAGGTTTTGGCGCGTTAAGGCCAAGATTGTAGGCTTTTTCTCTTTTAAGTTGAAAAGATAACCTGCAGCGGTCTCTTTCCCATCACAAGGTCTGAACACGTAAGTGTTTGGCGTAGCGCGTAACATGCTGAGTTGTTCAATTGGTTGATGAGTTGGTCCATCTTCTCCTACACCAATACTATCATGAGTTAAAATAAACAGGGAAGGTATGTTCATAATTGAAGCAAGACGCAAAGCAGGCTTCATATAATCTGCGAAAACGAAAAATGTTGCGCCAAAGGCATGAGTTCCACCATGTAGCTGCATGCCGTTAACAATACATGCCATGGCAAATTCTCTGATACCATAATGCAAATTACGCCCACTATAGTCCTCGGCGGAGAAAGTACCTAAACCAGCCATGTTTGAGTTGTTAGAGGGTGCTAGGTCAGCTGAACCGCCAATTAAACCTGGAATATGTTTAGCTAATCTGTTCAATGCTGTTCCGCTCGATTTTCTGGTAGCTTGTGAACCGGAGAAATCCCAGAATTCAGGATCATTTTCCAAAGCTTCAAGATCCGGTTCCATGCAGTTTTCAAATTCGGTTGCCAATTCAGGATTAGCATTTTTCCAAGCTGCAAATAACTCATTCCATTCGGCTTCACTTTTGGCTAATTCGGTTTGAATCTCTGCCATATAATATTTTAAGTCTTGACTTATCTCAAAAGGTTCTAAACTAGAATCCCAGCCTAAACTTTCTTTGGTTTTTAGGATGTTGTCTTCACCTAAAGGTGCACCATGAGTTGCTTCACTGCCTACTAGAGGTGAGCCATATCCGATCTCTGAATGTAAAATGATCATACTAGGTTGTTCTTTATTTGCTTTAGCTTCATTGATTGCTTGAGAAATAGCTTCCGTATCGTTTGCATCGTTAACTTCAAGAATTTGCCAACCATACGCTTTATAACGAGCTGCTACATCCTCGGTGAAGGCCAAATCAGTTGAGCCTTCAATAGTGATCTCGTTACGATCGTAAAAGACGATCAATTTATCTAATTTTAAGTGCCCGGCTAAAGAACTGGCTTCTGAGCTGACACCTTCCATCAGACAACCATCTCCGGTCAATACATATGTATAATGGTCGATGATTTTTTGCTCAGCAGTATTAAATCTAGCTGCTAAGTGAGCTTCTGACATTGCAAAACCTACTGCAGAGGCAATACCTTGACCTAATGGCCCGGTTGTCATCTCAACTCCTTCGGTATCCAAATATTCAGGATGTCCCGGAGTTTTACTTTGCCATTGTCTGAACTCGGCTATATCTTCAGTGGTTAAACCGTAACCGAATAAATGCAATAATGAGTAAATCAGCATTGATGCATGTCCTGCACTCAGAATAAAACGGTCACGATTGAACCAATCCGGATTTTCAGGATTGTGTTTCAAGTGGTTCTTCCATAATTCATAGGCAACCGGGGCAGCACCTAGAGGTGTTCCGGGATGACCTGAATTAGCTTTTTGAATTGCATCAATAGATAACACACGTAGTGCATTGATACCTATTTGATCCATTTGCTTGTTTTGTTTCATTTGTGCCTCCATAATTAATTTGTTTTTACAATGATTTCTAATATTTTAACATATGTTATTACTTACTGTTACTAAACGCTCTAAAACTTGATCGAATAATTCTGTTGCACAAGCCAGATTAATTCTCATAAATCCTTGGCCCGACTTACCGAACATAGATCCATTATTAAACCACAAACCTGCCTGTTCCAGAAAAATCTGATCCAATTTTGAAGGATCCAGACTGATTTCTCTGCAATCTAACCAAGCTAAATAAGTTCCTTGTAAAGGGCTTAAACTAAATGGCAAGCTTTTTTCTTCAATAGTCCGTGCTAAACGTTCATATTGTTTTTTTATATGAATTAATAATTCATTTAACCAGGTATCTCCTTTGTTTAGTGCTATTTCAGTAGCTCTCAAACTGAATGGAGAAGGATGTGGCCAACAAGATTGTGAGCTTTTGTGCTCGAATTTTTCTCGGAGTTTTTGATTTGAAATAATTATATTTGAGATGGATAAACCTGCTAGATTAAATGTTTTGCTAGGTGCTGTGCAGGTGATAGTAATCTCGGCAAAATCAGGTTTCAAACCGGCTAAAACATGGTGCTGATAATCGGGCATTATTAAATCGTGATGAATTTCATCCGCTATGATCAATACATCGTGTTTTAAACAAATATCGCCTAATTGCAACAATTCTTTCTTGGTCCAAACTCTACCTACCGGATTGTGTGGACTACAAAGGATATACAGTTTGATCTTATTATTTATGATCGTTTGTTCGAATTGGTTGAAATTAATTTCATAATTAGTATGATGCTCAGCTAAATCGCAAGAAATGGTCTTACGAGCAAGAGTTTCAATTTGCATGCGAAATGGATGATAAACCGGTTCTTGAATCAATATTGCATCTCCTTTTTCAGAGAAAGTCTTGATAGCAATATTTATTGCAGGGACTACTCCCGGAGTGATAACCAACCATTCTTTATTTATGATCCAGTTATGCCTCTTTTTTTGCCAATCAATCACAGCTTGATAATATTTATCTGAAGGAAAGCTGTAACCCCATACTCCGGTCTTAGCCAGATCTGTCAAGCCGGAAATTACCTCCGGTACAGTTGGAAAGTCCATATCTGCAACCCAAAGGGGCAAAGTATTTTGAGGCAAATTATTTTGTTTGATAAAGTCCCACTTAACACTATTTGTATTAAAGCGATCATTGTGCTTCTCAAAAGAAAAATCAGACATAAAAACCTCGTTAATCTTTTCTTAGTCATTATTGTAACATAAAGAGATTCCGAATTAATTTCAGAAAATAGAAAGATGTTTGGAGCTTGATTATGTTAAAATAACATTTATTATTTATCTGAATA
>JAAYKK010000041.1 GCA_012522435.1 Clostridiaceae bacterium
AGAGATCGGAAATAATGAGCTTAACTCTTCTTTGCTCAGATTATATGGCATTAGCGGCAATAATCATTATTTATTAATGATTAGTAGCTTAACCATTATTTTCATGGCGATGATTATTTTAGGTTCAATAGTCTTAATCAATAATGCTTTTACTATATCTTTAGCGGAGAGAACGAAACAGTTTGGTCTGTTATCTTCAATTGGAGCAAGTAGAAAACAAATACGCAGAACGATTTTTGTAGAATCCTTGATGATCAGTTTAATTGGTATACCATTCGGTGTTCTAGGAGGACTTCTGGGTATAAAGCTTACACTGATAGCGGTTGAGAGACTTCTTGAAGATGTACTTATGACATCAGATTATGCAAAAGTACCTTTGGAACTTGTCGTATCAAGCAAAGCAATTTTAATTTCAGCCGCTTTAGCCTTGATCACCGTCTTGATTTCGGCTTGGATTCCTGCCAAAAGAGCTTCAAGAGTTACAGCAATTGAAGCTATTCGCCAAATACAAGATGTGGTTGCAAAACCGGTCAAAGTTTCAAAAACCATCTACAAAGTTTTTGGTTTACCGGGCTTCTTGGCAAATAAATATTTTAAACGTAGCCGCAAAAAATATCGCTCAACAATTGTCAGTTTAGCTTTAAGTATTATTCTATTCTTATCGGCATATACTTTTACTTCTATGATGCAACGCTCGGCGCAAGGAATTTATCAAACACGAAAATCAGATTTACAATATACAATGAATATTGAAAGTGAGACTGCTTCGGTTGAAGACCTGAAAACTAAAATTGAAGGTCTTGCTGCTGTAACAGATGTTAGTGTAACTGTGAATCGAAATTATTATTGTCTTATTGAGCCTGAGTTGCTAGAAGACAAAATAATAAGAGAATTTGAGACCGGTGATAGTGGTAGACATTATGCTGAAAAAGCTAAATTTGGAGATCAAGAAAATTTCCTGATAAATCTTGATTTTACCTTTGTGGAAGACGAGGTATTCGCCGAGATGTTGAAGCAGTTCGATTTAACTTTGGCACAATATTTAGCAATGGAAGAAACATATCCCTTAATCCAAAATAGAAGTTTCTATTTTGATCCACAAGATGGTAAATATGTTACTGCTGATTTCTTCAAAACTAATCAGCAAGGCGAATTTGATCTGATAGTTTTTAATAAGTATGAAGATTATAGCTACAGTAGAGTAACAAATGAGGATTCTGATCAAAAAACAGGTGAACCTAAGACAGTTTATCGAAATTATGAAAAAGATACAGAAAAAGTGGTGCCTTTCCAAGAAAGCTTAGCGCAATCCGAAAAGATTGGACTGAAGTATTTTGTTGAAGATGTACCGGATCAATTTAAAGGCAATGAAAGAACTAACTTGATCTTGCCTTTGAGTAAGCTGGCGAGTCTATCAAAAATCAATGAGGACAGATACTTTCAATTCTATATTAATTCAAGTAATAATTTAGAAACAGAAAATGATTTGTCGAATTTCAATCAGCAGCAAGAGGAAAGAGGGCATTACACGAACTTTGTTGCACAAAGACAGGCTTCGAGAAATGTTGTAATGATTGTAAACATTTTCTGTTATGGCTTTATTGCCTTAATATCCTTAATAGCCTTGACCAATGTGTTTAATACAATTACAACCAATATCAATTTGCGCACTAGAGATTTTGCGATGCTTAAGAGTGTAGGTATGTCAAAAAAAGGTATGCGCAAGATGATGGTCTTTGAATGTTTCCTCTATGGTACAAGATCATTGCTCTGGGGCTTACCGCTCGCACTGGGTGTTTCCTATTTGATCTATAAATCTATAGACAGAGCTGTAACTCAGCCCTACCAAATACCCTGGCTGGCAATCTTAATTGCAGCAGTTGCTGTATTCATATTTGTAGCTGTAAGTATGGTTTTTGCCCTACGTCAAGTATATAAAAAGAATATTATTGAATCTTTAAAGAATGAAAACAATTAAATCAAATTAAAATACTATCCGAGATAATTCTAGAACAGACATTTCTCGGATAGTTTTATTTTTTACTTATTAATATGGGGCTTCGATATTTGCTAATTCCTCCGGCAATGAATTTTCGTGAATATGTTTGAATACACCACAGATGATTTGAGCGGCTTCTTCAATCAATGCATCATCTTGAGTTGCTGTGTAGCTGGTTCTAAGCAAGCCCTTGCCTTCAGGAACTGCAGGCGGCAGAACCGGATTAACATAGACTCCGGCTTCAAGCAGCAGTTTTGCTGTATATAGAGTGTTAATTGCTGACCCTGTCATCAATGGGATAATAGGAACAATATCATTATTGCTTTCATGGACTTCGATATAAGGACATGCTTGTAATAAGGATTTCATTTTAGAGGTTATTTGGTGGATACGTTCAACTCTTTCCGGTTCAGAACGTAAAATACGCAATGCTTCATGAGCAGCCGCAACTTGTCCCGGTGGAATACTTGCACTGAAAATGAACGGTCTTGCCACATGCTTGATGTAATTGATAACTCTTTCTTCGCCTACTATGCAACCACCAAGAGAAGCATAGCTTTTAGAGAAAGTATTCATAATCAGATCAACTTCATCTTCTAAGCCAAAATATTCGGCAGTTCCTGCACCTCTTTTTCCTAAAACACCCAGTGCATGGGCATCATCGACTAAGATTCTGGCCTGATATCTTTTTGCCAGTTCGACAATTTTCGGCAAATTACATATTTCACCTTCCATACTGAAGACACCATCAGTAACAATCAGGATACCTCCGGATTTGGCTCGTTCTCTACAACGAGTCAATAAATTTTCCAAAGCTTCCATATCGTTATGGGGATACTTATAAGTTTTAGCGAAACTAAGTCTCGTCCCGTCAACAATACTTGCATGATTTAAATCATCAGACAAGATGAAATCATTTCTCCCGGCTATTGCAGAAATAACCGAAAGGTTGGTTTGAAAGCCGGTAGAAAAACTTAAACAAGCTTCTTTATTCAAAAATTCAGCTTGCTCGCGTTCCAGATCCCCGTGTAATTTCAGAGTTCCATTGAGAAATCTAGAGCCTGAACAGCCGCTACCATAATGTTCTATAGCTTCAATAGCCGCTTTCTTTACTCTTTCATCACCGGTTAAACCCAAATAATTATTTGAACCTAGCATGATTGTGCGTCGGCCGTCCATTTCGACCACGTTATCTTGACCGGTAGTCAATTCGTGGAAATAAGGATAAATCCCAATTTCTTTAATTTTATCAACAATATCGTATTCATAACATTTTTGAAAAATATCCATTTGTAAACCTCTTCATTTATCTATTAAATTGCCTAACTGGCATACATTTTATATAAAATGTAATTTATTAATCTTGTTGGAAATATTTTTGCTAATCCCAATGCGGCACGATACATGAAACCAAATCCTTGTACCGGTTTAGGTGTGCGCTTTTGGGTAGTCAGTTTCACAATGCGTTCGGCTAAAGGTTCAACTGCATTACCCATTC
>JAAYKK010000004.1 GCA_012522435.1 Clostridiaceae bacterium
CAACTTTATCTCAGATTTGCTCTCAAATAATAAATCAGTAAAGCAAAAACGGCAATCAAAGTCATGGAACCTATGCATAATATTTCTACATAATTCAAATAATTTAAGTTAATTCTCTGATATTTATTTGGCGTAATATTTTTTTCTTGATCTGCTATTTCCTGACTATTTGATAACTCAGAATCTGAATCGAGTTCAATTTTCTCTAAAAAAGTTTGATTGGAAAGTAAAATATTTTCAAAACTCAAAAACAAATTTTTAAACTCATTTTTTTCAAATGGATTTCCTTTGCAAAATAAAAACAAAATACGCATCAGGCCATTCACTACAATATGAAAAACACTTAGAATAAGATTAATCACTCTGTTTTGCAGATTAAAGTTTTGATATTGAATAATGAATGACAAATAAAAAATAGCAAAAGGCCAAAAACCAAAATATAAAATAATAAATGGAATGAACCAATATAAAGTTACTTGCATCAAATAATCATGTAAAGTAATGTGATACATTTCGATTATCGTATTTTGCTCAGGCTGAGTATCGAGATTTTTTCTTAATTGAGCAAGTCCCAGCATCGTTCCTTCCTCATTAAAAGTCTGTCTCGAATTAAGCAGCGGATCAAGATAACGTTTTATCGGAAATATCTGCCAAGCAAGTAAGATTTGAATTAATAAGCCAAGCCAAATTGAAATAAAAGTACCAAGTTTGAAAATTAAATAAGCCATACTTGCTGTCAGAGCAGAAATCAGGACTAGCCAAAAATAAACAAAGCCCAATTGATAATTCAGATAAGCCTTGTTCAAGGATTGATTGTCAAAAAGTAGAGAATTACTTTGATACGCTAAATTCAAGATACTTGTTTTATTTGAACTAAGAAAAATACTTAAGACAAGGCCTATTAATAGCACATAAGGTAAGCTTTGTTCCGGAAACAAAAAATCATAATATTGCCAAAATTCAATCAGATCAGTCATTAATCCATCAAAGAACGTTCGTCAGCTAATTCAAGTAACAGATCATCCTTTTCCTGTAAATTGTTATAGTAGACCTTTGCTTCAGATAAGGCCTGTTCAAAATCGCCATTTGATTTGATCAGTTCACTAGCCAAACGTCTAAAGAAAATTCTTTTTTCAGCTTCATCCATTTGAGAAGTTTCTTCACTTTCAGCATAAGCCACATATGACCTGATTGCAGGTAGCCATTCATTTTCAATGATCTTATCGAGTTTTTTTTGTAAATTCCGCGATAGTTCAGGATAACCTTTAGCTATAACTGCCAGCTCCAACGGCTCAATTGAAGAATTCTCAGTAATCAAGACTTCACTTGAACTATTCCCAGGATAATAACTCAATACATTATTATTTTGGCAAATCTCACAAATTGCTTGATTAGCTTCCGGATCGGACAATGCAGTGATTACAATAAATGGTTTGACTCGAGCAGAACAATAATGCTCGGCAACCTCTAAAGTAAATTCGGCTTGTAATAAATTGAGTTGTCTGGGATATTCCTTACTCAAATTAATCAATTCGTTCGAAAAATCCTCATTCCAGACCGTGACTAAAGCTTGATCTTCAAGTAAAGACTTACTAATTTGAGCAGCTTGTTTGCCGCCTCCAATCACGTAACAAGATTTATTATTGAGATTAATGAAAAATGACCTGTATTGCACAATCTATCTCCTTTAGACTAATAAACATGATGCTAATAGTTTAACTATTCAAACTGACTGATTCAAGTGTTTGACCGTTTGTGATTAAGCTAACACAGCAAAATACAATAAGACTAAAGCACCTAAAGCAATTCTGTAATAACCGAATACTTTAAAATCATTTTTACGAATGTAATTCATTAAAAAATTAATTACTAAATAAGAAACTGCAAAAGCAACTAACATTCCGGTGATTAAAGTCGTCCACTCAAGAGCTCCCATTAGACTGTAATCCATTTTAACTAATTTGAGCACTGATGCTCCAAACATGACCGGTATCGCTAAATAGAAAGTAAACTCGGCAGCCAATTGGCGAGATAATCCGATCAGAATACCACCTAAGATGGTTGCTCCGGACCTTGATGTTCCGGGAAGCACAGCAGAAACTAACTGGAAAACCCCGATAATTATCGCTATTTTATAAGTTATTTGTTCTGACTCTAGTATTTGTGGACGCCGATTTTTATTATAGTTTTCAATAATAATAAATGCTATTCCAACAACAATCAGCATTATAGCTACAGTCAAATAGTTATAAAATAACTCATCTATTTGTTCATCAAATAAAATACCTACAATACCTGCCGGTACGCAAGCAACCAGAATCTTCAACCATAAATTTATGATTGAACGATTTACACCAAATCCCTTTTTACCGGTAACCGAATTATACTTTCTGGGAAAAGGCCAAATGTTTTTCCAAAATAGCATCACTACTGCCATAATCGCGCCTAATTGAACAACAACCAAAAACATTGACTTAAATTGTGACGAAAGATCAATCGTGACCAACTCATCTAATAAAATCATATGACCGGTGCTGCTGACCGGTAACCATTCCGTAATACCTTCTATGATTCCGAAAAGAACTGCTTTAAATACTTCAATCCACTCCATAATATTTCCTCATTACTATTTCACAAAAATTCTACTCAATAACCAACCCTGTATTACACCTAAAATATTGAGCAGATAATCATCAATATCTAAAATGCCCCAAACCGTAATTAATTGGATCAATTCTATTAATAATATTACAAAACTGCCTGTCAAAAAAGTAATCACAAAACTCTTTTTATTTGACCATAACAGCGATACAAAAATCCCAAAAGGAACAAAAATTAAAACGTTCCCCAAGAGATTATATAAAGAACTAAGATTTTTATTAGCTGAAAATGAAACAAAGAACAACTTTATTGTAGTAAAAGGAATTAGATTGAAATTGCTCGGTTTTTCAAATAAACCGTGATGATTTGAAGTATAAGTATGCGGTGATAGCCTATGGCTCCCTTTAAAAAGTAAAACATAGACTAATACAGCAAGATAGACCATGAACAAAACAGTTGTAATAATTTTTTGATTTTTATTTTTCAGCATTGAAATATTATAGCACTAAATTATTTCACTGATCTTAAATCTTTCTAATATTCTGTTCACCGCTAATAATCGATTAATTGACTAAGAGACATTAAGCACCCTCTTTGAGCTTCATCCTTCTTAAAACAAAAGTAAGCAAGATAAAAGTAATTGCCATAACTATCATCACAGACATATTTCTTAACATATAATTGTAGTCAATCTTACTCAGCATATTCTCTTGAACATGATAAGAATTACTGACATTCCAATAGGTTGGAGTAATGCTCGATGCCTTAAGTAATGTCGGATTGAGAAAATCACGCGTGATAAAGATGCCGGTTGCAAAAGAGGTAACTAGCCCTAACATATTACCTAAAAAATTGCTCGAATTTTTTTGAGGATAAAGATGACTCACAAATAAAACCAAAGCAGTAACAGCTATTAAATGAATAAAACTTGACAAGATTAAAGTTTGAACTGCTTTTAGCTTGAGATTTTCTATGCTCGTGTATGCAAAACAGATTCCAATTAAAAGCAGCCAGATAGCTATTATCACCACAAAAGCAGCTGCAAAAAGTTCTCGCGTACGTTTACCCTCAGGATACCCACTGACTAATTCCCGTTTTTTAATTAGAGGATCTTCCATAATCAAAAAAGATAAACCGATAATCGAAAATCCCAGAACAATCACAATATAATTAATTTGAGTAATGGCAAAAGCAAAAACTTTATAATTTTCACTTTTCATTTCAGACTGAGCTGCAATTTTTACCGAAGGTGCCATGATCTGATCTATCTCTTTAATTATTCCCGGAATTTTGTCTTGAGGAATTTGATGGTTATAGAAGATTCGATATTGATTCCAGATGTTAATATAACTGTTAATTTTGTTGGTAAAGATTGAGGAAATTTGATTATTTAAACTGGCTTGAGTTTTTAAATCAATTGAGTTCGGATCCTTAGCAAATGTTTCTGAAAAGTCCTCAGGGATCACTACCAGATAATCCAAGCTCCCTTCATAAAACTTATCAGCAATCAAATCTCGATCATCTTCTACAATAACTTCATAATTGTCTTGCAGTAAGAATTGTTTAAAATGATTCGAAAAATCGGATTGCTCATGGTCAATTACTGCAAGACCTGCTTCATACAATTCAAATTGATCTTTTTGTTTCGCAAATTGACTTATGGTCATGGAATAAATTATGAGCATTATACCTATGTACATTATAGCTAAACCTTTATACTTATTGACCAACTTCAAAAACATCTTAAAGACTCTCATAACTATTCCTCCTTAAACCAATAATTGTCAAGATAAATGCAATAAAAGTAATGATGCTTAACATAATAATTTGTTGATAAAATCTGTTCAATGTTGGATCGGAATAAAGAATGTATAGACCATTCGATACAATTCCAATTGGATTTATTTTGCTAAACCAAGGTATGTATTGAGAAATAATTCTTGGCATTCCGTTATGCATCATACCTGAAGCAAAACCCAGTGTTAATGGCAGAGCAACAGAAATCCCAACTTTCAAGCCTTGACTGAACGAAAACAAGGCACCGATTGCTGTCCCGATCAGCACGGAACAAGTCGTGCAAAGTATAAGTAATAATGAGATTTGTAAATAATTGTGACCTAGATTAATTCCTAGTAAATTAACATATAAATAAATCAACAAGGTGAAAAGACAATGAATGATCCAACGTGGAACAAATAAGGCAAAAAACATTTTAGTTTTGGAAATCGGTGCTGTTGAATTTCTAAGTCCAAGCGTAGACTGATTTGCGTTAATCTCCTCCAAAGTTGAAACTCCGGCATTAATCGGATAAAACGCAATGTAGGCTATTGCTGAAAAAAAGAAAATCAAAACCGAACTGGTCGAACTTTCCGTTTCAGTTGAATCAGCAGCAAATAAGTCGATTGCTTCTTGATGGACTGCCTCGAGGTCTGCTTGAGATTGTTCAAATTCATAATCGCCTGATAAATAACGTTCACTTATAGCAACTGTAGTTTTTCGGACACTTTCATAAGTCTCTAGAAATTGACTTAAGAGACCGGCTTTAAGGTTACTTAAATCATTGTATTCTTCGATCACTGTCGGGTCATCTGCTCTTATTATTGCTTGAATTTTTTGCTCTTCCAATAATTCTTTTGCGGTTTTAGGATCCGAGAACGTGAATCTTAGATAAAGATTCTCTTGTTTTGTTCCGACTGTTTTTCCCGATTCTTGTTGATCTAAACCTTCTTGACCAAAGTTCTCTAAAAATCCTGCCAGGTCAGTTGCCTCTTGTTGTTCATCGGCAATTATAGCTAATCTAATCGGATCTTCTGAAAACTCCGGTTGTGGTTTATTTAGTCCTGATAATGCCAGAAAGAAAATTGTGATGTAAATAAATGGGAAAATAAAGTTCCACATAATATTCGCTTTATTATAAAAATATATTTTCGAATAATATTTTAGTAAATGGTTAAGCATTGTCCTTCAGATCCTTTCCGGTAATTTCCAAAAAGACATCATTTAAAGTTGGCTTTTTACTGGAAACCGAAATTGGCTCAATGTCATTTTCTTCCAATAAATGTAAAATGCCCAAGAGACCCTTACCATCCTGTTTCGTTTGTAAAGTCAACTTCCCTTCATGATAGTTAACATGTGAGAACTCTGAATTGCGTTTCAGATCTTGTAAGAATTCTTCAGATAAATCATAAATTTCTAAATCAATACTTTCTTCTAAAGAGGACATTGAAATAATTTCTTCGCTTGTTCCGCTCACAAGTATGTTCCCTTTATCCATAATTGCTAATCTATCACATAATATTTCAACTTCTTCCATATAATGTGTGGTATAGATAATAGTTGAGCCTTGGGCACGCAGTTCTTTAATTCCTTCCAGAATTCGATTGCGAGATTGGGGATCGACAGCAACAGTCGGCTCATCTAAGAAAATCAACTTCGGCTGATGCGCTATACCACATGCCAGATTTAATCTGCGCAATAAGCCACCGGATAATTTAGGCGGATGAAATTTAACAAAATCATTTAAGCCAACAAATTCAATTGCCTGTTCGACCAGATTTTTTTTGTGAACTTTGTCTTTGATATAGAGACCACAAAAATAATCAATATTTTCATAAACGGTTAACTCTTGATAGACAGCGGGCTCTTGGGGTACTAGACCGATTTGTTGTTTCAAATCATATTCAGTCGGGCTCATTTTTTTGCCAAAAATCTCTACCTCACCCTGCTCAAATTTTAGTAATGCCAAGATACTGTTGATTAAGGTGGATTTGCCTGATCCGTTCGGTCCTAACAAGCCAAAAATTTCATTCTCATAGATTTCTAAACTAAGATGATCCACTGCTACTAATTCACGGTAACGTTTTACCAGATCATCTACTTTTACTGTGACTCTTCTATTTTGATTCATAATTACTCTCCTATTTAACACCGTATGTTAAACAATAAACTAATGAAATTTGCACTCATAAAATTTCTATTAAACTTAGCTTAAGCAATTATTCCAACAATATAAATAGAAAAGTGTCATGAATTTAAATGACAAATGTAATCTGAAAATTGTATATTGTAAATTAGATATGAAAAATATTATTAATCTGACATTAATTACTATTTGTGCAATAATTACCGCATTATCAGCTGTGAGAGATGAATTAATTGTCTTCTCCATCTTCTTGGCTTTAGCTTTTTATTCGGGATTATATTTGCTCAAAGAACAAAAAAATTTCAAATACGCCGAACTTTCAATTTATTTAAGTTATCTCTTTTTTGTGTTGTTAATTGCTCTGGATTTTTTTCTCCCAGCTAGTTTTGCCGGTCTTGCTCTTATTATTTATTTTTACGACCGGTGGGCTCAGCTCTGGATTTTATTTAGCTGTATCTTTATTCCCTTATTACCTAACTTCAATGTTTTTGCTTTCAGTCTGACTCTGCTTAATTGTGGATTTGCTATAGTCTTAAAAAATCTAACAGTATTGTATTCGGAATTGAATCAGAAGTTTTTCAGCACATTGGATCAGAATACTTTAACCACCAGAACTCTAGAGCAGCATAATAAACACCTCTTAGAGCAAAGGGAAATTATTAAAGAAAATTCAATTTTAGAGGAACGGAATCGGATTGCTAGAGAAATTCATGATAATGTCGGTCATAAATTGACCAGCGCAATTGTTCAAACCGGTGCTTTAGAAATAACTGTCAACCAAGATCTGAAACCTGAGATCGAGAACTTAAGAAACACTCTCGGGGATGCAATGCAACAGATCAGAAGCAGTGTGCATAATCTACATCAGGAATCAATCTCGATCGAAAACTCTTTACACCAATTATGCTTTCATTATCACTTCTGTCCGATTGAGCTCAAAGTGAAAATTCAGCTTGACCCGGAAAACAACAATCATAGAAC
>JAAYKK010000042.1 GCA_012522435.1 Clostridiaceae bacterium
TCACAATTTGAGAATCCAACATTTCAAGCGGCACAAATACATCTAAGGTATCGTCTAGCCATAATACTTGATTGACTCCGGATAATTGTTTTAGTTTTTCTTTGATCTGTAAAGCCTCTTGAAATGAGTCGACGGGAAAAGCTGCTCGCACATTAGGTATAGAGAAATCATAAGAAGAATTTAATTCCTGTAAAGCCTCAGTCGAAGGAACATTTTCCGGCAAATATTCTTGCAGGTTGTAATTCACCTTAACTTTTAACATTAAAATTGTCGAAATTACAGACAGTACAATGAATAATATTAAGACGGACTTGTAATTTTTTATAATTCGCTCAATAAATCCTTGCATTTGAACACTCTCTCTAATTAATACTGAACAAAATATTCGCAAGAATATTACAAAATAAATCTAAAAAATGATAAATTCTATTACTTTGTTGATGGTTATATTATAAGAAATATTCAAGATTATTTATAGACAAAATCATTTTTTCTGTCCATCAGTTAGAGCTAATTCAAAGGAAGTTGATAAATGCTATACTATAAATTAATTCAATATAGTAAATCTTGTAAAAACTATGTCTAGTTAATCAGGCAAATTAGGAATTTCTAATGACAAATAATAATATATTTTTAAATACTTACGAAGATCCCAGAACTCTCAGAACTAAAAAAGCTTTACATAAGAGTTTATCTAACAAATTAAAGTACAAAAAATTAAAACAAATTTCAGTAAGCGAAATAACCGACCAAGCAAATATTAATCGGTCAACGTTTTATCTGCATTATTCGAATCTAGACGATCTTTATCTGGAAATTGAAGAATATTTGTATGAACAATATCAAGAAAAATTAAAAGAGTTTCAGGCCAAAATTGACTTTATGAAGATTGATCAACAAAGTCTGGAAACAGAAGAAGCTGAATTATTGAAACAAACCTTTGCATTTCTGCAAATCAATAAAGAGTACTCTGCGGTCATCTTAGAAGAATCTTCTGCTAATAGTTTTTTGAATAAAATAGTAAAACAAGGTGAAAAAGTTTATTTGCTTAAACAAAAAACAAAACTTGCTCCTTCAGATAAGGTTGAAACTAAATATTCTTATACATTTACATCTAACGGATTAGTAGCTGTAATAAAACAATGGCTTGCAGATGGAATGATTGAAAGCCCGGAAGAAATGTCCAAGCTTGCCTACAAATTATTATATTTATAAATATATTATCTCAGTTTGAAATAGATTAACCAAAATAAAAAGATTAATACTATGCCGATCAATAAACCTATGAGATAGCTCTTGAGAAATAAAAGAAGACCTTGTACCAAATTCGTTTTGCCGGATTGATCATCTTCTAAATCTTCTAAATGCGTTCCATCATCAATCACTTCATAATCGTCAAACTGATCAGAATCAAATCTTAATCGCTCAGGATCTTTGCTTTCTTGTTGGGACAAAGAACTGAGATTTATTGGCTCAGTAGGACTATCTGAAAGTAGTTGTTCCGAAATACCGATACTTCTTGCATCTAGTACCTTCAAACCTAAGACAGTACAGTCGTCAGCAACATCAGCTGTTGCCAATTCTTTATTGAATATATCAATAACTTTGACAAATGAATTATTACTTTGACTAAGTTCCAAAATTTCTTGATCGGAAAAAGTATCATGAACGCCATCTGATAGTAAAAGAATAATATCATCAGTTTGCATATTTAGTTTATTTAAATTATCCGGTTTTGCTTCTTGCCCAATTAATGAATTTCCCAAAAACATCGTCGGACCGGAAAATCCATTTTCGCATGAACGATGTTCTTTCGACATGCGATGGATCTTGTTATCTCTAATCAGATAGAGCCGATTGGTTCCAATTGACAATGTATAAGCTGTCGAACCGTTAATTAATAGAAATGCTAATGAACAACCTACATCTTGATTAACGTATCTGGCTAATCTCTCTTTTAGTTTAAGTTTTACGGATGAGATGAAATCATAGGCAAATTTTGCAAAATCAAATGTAAGTGGATCAATATGTCCCAGATCAGCAACCTGTTTAATCAGATCTTCTTGAACCAGTCTCCCCGCAATATCTCCGATTCCGGATCCACCCATCCCATCAGTTATACTATAAATCTGCCAATGATCATCAGATTGGCCTGATTGAATCTCCAATCTGTCCAAAGTATCCGGATAAATCCTTGTCATGCAATGTATGGAATCTTCATTAATATTTTTATCGGAACCCGCTTTTGTTAATCCGACTGCAAGTATCTTGCTAATTGGAATTCACCTCTTACATATTCAATGTTTGTTAAACAGATAACTACGTTATTGTACATTATTAATTCAAAGATTAGCAAGTTAGAACTAAGCTAAAGGTCAACTCTTCTTCGAATTTGTCTTTCAATTTCTTGAGCTTTTAAGTCCTGGCGTTTATCATATGTTTTCTTTCCTCGAGCAACTGCAATTTCAATTTTTACCAGACTACCTTTAAAATACAATTTTGTCGGTACTAAAGTTAACCCTTTTTGTTGTGTATCAACTTGTAACTTATTTATCTGTCTTTTATGTAAAAGTAATCTGCGATTGCGTTCCGGATCCGGATTAAATTGACCTGCCTGTTGATAAGGACTTATATGCATACCAATCAGCCAAGCCTCACCTCCAATTATCTGAACATATGAATCAGCCAAGCTTACTTTATTTTGTCTGATCGACTTTACTTCCATGCCTAACAATTCCAGACCTGCTTCATATTTTTCGAGTAAATGATAATCGTGTCTAGCTCTACGATTCACCGAAATATTTTTTATGATTGATTTATTCATTTTATTTTTGTTCAATATCCTCTTTTTTAACTATTACGAAATTATAACATAAGGAAAACACATTTATTTCATCAACCGGACTTAATAACATTGTTAACACAGTTATTAACTTAATTTCCGCTTAAATCTCTATACACAAAGCGATTAAAGGAGTTGTTAACATTATTAACATCTCTGCTATTAACATAATTGTAACAATTCTTCAGCTGATTATCCGTTCAATTGTTTGCTAAATCGATCATAGCCTGCGCATTTAAACTCAACATTTCCGGCCTCTGATTCAAATATGCATAATAACCTTGTGCAGCAACCATTGCAGCATTATCTGTACAATATTTTAATTCCGGCAAAAATAATTCTAATTCATGTTGATTAGCTTTATTTGTAAAACTTGATCTAAGTTGGCTATTAGCAGCTACTCCTCCTGCTAAAGCAAGTTTTTTCTGACCTGTCAATTTAACTGCTGCTAAAGTTTGTTCCAACAAATAATCAACAATTGCAGTTTGAAATGTTGCAGCAAAATCAGACTTGCTTATTACTTCAGTCCAGGAAATATTCTTTTGCTTAGCATTTTGCTTAACTTGATTAAGTTTATTTAAAGTTGCCGTTTTCAATCCGGAAAATGAAAAATCTAAGCTTTCTGCAAATTTCGGTCGCGGCAATTGGAAAGCATGAGGATTACCTTCCGTTGCAATCTGATCAATAATCGGTCCACCGGGATAACCCAGTTTAAGTTCTCGAGCAATTTTATCAAAAGCTTCCCCCGGTGCATCATCCCTGGTCATAGCTATGATTTCAAAATCTAAATAATCCTTAACCAAAACAATATGGCTATGAGCTCCGGAGACAATTAATGACAAAAAAGGAGGTGCTAATTCAGGATAGGTAATGTAATTAGCCGCAATATGACCTGCTAAATGGTGAATGCCGAATAATGGCTTATCCCAAACTAAGGCTAAAGCTTTTGCTGTTGAAACCCCAACCAACAATGATCCAACTAAGCCCGGTCCTTTAGTAACAGCAATTGCTGCCAATTGCTCTATTGAAATCCCCGCTTGTTTTATTGCTTGGTCTAAAACATATGGCATAACTTCAACATGCTTTCTTGAAGCAATCTCAGGAACAACACCACCATATATTTTATGCAAATCAGCCGAACTGTATATAACATTAGAAATAACATCTCTACCGTTTAAAACAATTGCCGCAGCTGTTTCATCACAACTCGATTCAATACCTAAAATATATCTATTATGTATATTATTAATGATTCTCACACCCTTCATTTGCTTTATTAGTATGCCTTTTTTATACTTGGTTTAGCAAATATTTAGAGGTCAAAATGAATTTATATCCCAATTTAGACAAGCTGCAACGAGAAAAAAAGAAAATACGGGTATTGCCTATAGTTCTCTCCATCTTGTTGCTCTTGACATTAGTGACTGTTATCTACACAGCTGCCAAAGTATATCGTCAAGCTGATGCTTTAATCAGAATGGAAGCAGAGCCATTTCCCGATGTTGCGGAAAATACTATTCCAATTTACACCGAAATTAATTTTAAATCATTGGATGGCCAAACTACCCTTTCCGGCTGGTATTTTGCTAATACGGCTGAAAGCTTTCGAGGTAACGTTGTCCTCATACATCATAACCATGCAGATCGCGTACAGTACGGTCTGGACACTGCTGATTTATTTTCCCATTTTATCAATTCCGGCTTCAATGTACTTGCGTTTGATTTGAGGCATTCAGGAAGGTCCGAAGGTGAAATATCCAGCTACGGTTATTCTGAATTTGAAGATGTTATTGCTGCTATGGATTTAATGCAAGCGATGAGCGGTAAAACTGATTTTATTCTTTATGGAGTAGGTACGGGTACCGTTTCCGGTTTATTAGCTTGGGATTATTTGCCGGAAAGCCAGATAGAAAAAGCAGAAAGATCTGCAAATATGAAAGAGATTGAAATTACCAGAGAGGATGTAACAGGATTTATCTTAGATACACCTGTTGCTTCTGCTAACGACTACATCAGAGCCGATTTACCAGCTGAGTCATTTTATGATAGGCATATAGCCAGTCGTTTTGTACCTGATGCAGTCAAAGCTACGGCCGCTTCAAGCAGAAATCCCAATATGATAGGAATCATTACAAAAGTTCAGGTCCCTGTCCTAATCACCAGGAACCTACCTGATACAGTACTTGAA
>JAAYKK010000043.1 GCA_012522435.1 Clostridiaceae bacterium
AGCACACTTTTTCTTTTTTTGTTATTCTTGATCTGATTCTAAAAGCTTGAGGTAAAATTTTCTTGTTAATCTTTTGCCAGTTTGCTTTTCAGATCTCTTTTTCTTCATCTTTACTTAACAGAGCCCTATAAAACAAAAATCTTTCATCTGATATACCACTGGTGATTATATCAAATAAAAAATTTCCGGGGTCAGTCAATGCTAACTATATATGTAAGCTAAAGCTAACTGTATCAGTTGTTTAGCCATCTAGCTCTCTAGTTTTTTAGCCTATTTCCTGGGGAAATTCGAAACTAGAAAAAGTGACTTCTGTCGTCTTTTCTTGATTGTTACGATAATAAGAAATTGTAATCGTATCCTCAAGTTCATATTTGAGCAGCTGCCCCTTGAGACTATTCATTGAATCAACCGAAATATCATTTATTGAAGTAATAATATCCCCACTGGCTAAACCTGCCAGATCAGCCGGTGAATTCGGATAAACTTCCTTGATTAGCACTCCAGTATCCGTAGGCAGTTCTTTGCCGTCAACTCTGGAAACCATTTGGACATTAAGTCCTGAAATTCCAAGATAGAGCGGCTCAAAAGATCCTTCGTTGATAACTTTATCAACAATAGGTTTTGCAGTATTAATAGGAATAGCAAAACCGATACCGTCAGCAACTCTTGGCCTGGCAGTGTTGATACCAATAACTTTACCCTCTGCATTGAGCAATGCGCCACCTGAATTGCCTGAATTTATTGCGGCATCAGTCTGCAGTAAGCCATCCATAATGTTTCCGTCCTGCAGATTGATTGTGCGGTCCATCCCGGAAATATAGCCTGAAGTAAGTGTCGATTGTAAAGCAAGTCCTAGAGGATTGCCAACTGCAATCGCTTTATCTCCGACTTGAATTTGATCTGAATCACCGAGTTCGGCAACTACCAGATTATCTTTTTCAACTTTTACAATGGCTAAATCCAAGGTTCGATCATGCCAAACCAATTTTGCCTGAGCTTCACTATTATCTGAAAAAGAGACAAGCAAATCTTCACTGTCTCCATTATTTACTACATGAGAATTGGTCAGGATATATCCTGCAGAGTCGACAATTACACCTGAACCCTGAGCAGTCATGTATTCTTCGTTATTATAAAAAAAATAATTCTCCTGTTGTCCTCTAACTTTTGCCGTAATACCTACTATTGAAGGAATAGCTTTGGTAGCAACAGCATTTTCGATGGTAATGTCTTCATTCAAATTAATATCTATCTGCATCTTGTCTGCTGTGGTCTCGGGAATTACAGTTGCGACAGGCTTTTGTGCAGATTTGTTCAAGTGTAAAGCTGCAAATGTCCCTCCGGTTCCAAGCAATGCACCAACCAGTAACAAGGCGATTATTTTCACCCAAATTTTTTTTGGTCTATTGTACTCAAGCTCTTCTCGCACAATTTCTCTTAAACGTTCAGTTTCAGCATATTCTTGCTGTTCTTGAACCGGGTTGTATTGGTAATTATTACTATATTGATTGTTCATAAAATCTTCAGCTTAATCTGGCCGTTTTTTCCGGGCTATAGCTTGCTCCTTTTCTCTTAAAAATAAATCGCTCTAAAATAATAAACTTAAAGTTTGTCAGCAATGTGACAAACTTATCCAAAAATATTTAAAAGAATAAAATCTGTCACAATTTCTATATATCTTAACTCTTTCTCATTTATTTGATTAAGAGCAATCCGGGAATTTGTTAAATTATAAGAGCTTATATTTAATGATATGACAAAAAACCAATAAATAAAATTTTGAGCCGATTCCGTAACAAATATCATAATCTCTCAAAAAGGAATAACACTATGCAAAAGAAATTTTCATTAGGAGCAATCTTCGTTTTTATAGCTATCAGTATTTATTCTTTCAATCTCTTCTGGCAGGCTCACTTAAAATCAAAATCAGACTTTGAGTTCAGACAGGCAAATGCAAAAATTGTGGATAATTCAACAAGCATCAGTCAGGTCATAGGATCAGATTTGCCGACAAATCAGCATTTCTCACACTCTGCACATGGTGTAAAGACAACAAAACATGATTGTCCGATAAAGTATAGCCGAAAAATACTAAAAGAGCTCAATCGTAAAAATCAAACAGATCAAATCATTGCTTTTCTAGATACAGGCAAAAATGGAATTCGGGAAATTGTAGCCCACGATCCGCAAGGAAGTTATTATGATCGCCATAATATCCATAGCCAAGCCGATCAAGCCGGTACAATTTTTCTTTTTGCAGCAAATAAGTCTCCACTTGATCCGTATACAACATACTTTGGCCACAATATGCAGGATGGGAGCAAGTTTGGGAAATTAGAAAACTATCCAAAAAACAGATCCGATCTGCAATTGGCAGATCTCTATACCGAAGAAGGTATTCTAAAATATAAATTGATCTTATGTGCCAAAGTTGACAGCAAATGGTATTCAGAAATATCCACCTGGAATATTCAAGGTGTACAACGTTTTTTTACCGAACTGGGTCAATACTCAGAAATATATGAACGTAAAGAAAGTTTGGACCCCAAAGCTAATTACATGTTTCTTTCAACATGTTATCAAAACGGAGAACATTACAAAGTTGTAGCTGTCTATAAATTATTGAGAGCTGATCAATAACTTTTGAGAAATAAATCAGTCAGCATTTATTTCTTGCATAAATGGTATAATTATAGCCAACATTATTTAAGTATCTGAGAATGAATAGGGGAGCGTTTATGCAAAATTATGAAATATTAGGTCATTTTTATTTAGGTAAAGCTGTTGATCCGGCAACCATGACTCGAACCGACCAATACCTAATGTATGATTCCAAAGATTTAAGTACTCATGCTATTTGTGTGGGAATGACAGGGAGTGGGAAGACCGGTCTGGGAATTGACATTTTAGAAGAAGCGGCAATGGACAATATTCCTGCCTTAATCATTGATCCAAAAGGTGACATGACAAATTTGATGCTCACCTTCCCTGATCTGAAAGCTGAAGATTTCTTACCTTGGCTCCATTCTGCGGAAGCAGAGCGCAAAAACATGAATCTGGAAGAGTTTGCAACTGCAAAAGCTGAGCAGTGGCGCAATGGCTTAGCTGAATGGCAACAAGACGGCGAACGAATTAGAACTTTACGTGAAAAAGCTGAATTCTCAGTCTATACTCCGGGTAGTTCCGCCGGAAAACCTTTATCTGTTTTACGCATGTTAAATGTCCCTGATCATCAGATATTACAAGATCAGGAAGCAGTTCAAGATTATGCAGCTGCAACAGTTTCCGCATTATTGGCTTTACTTGGCATAAATGCGGATCCTTTACAGAGTAGGGAGCATATTTTGCTTTCCAATATCTTGCTAAAATATTGGCAGAACAACCAAAATCTCAATTTAGAAACACTAATCAAGCTAATCGCCGAACCCGGAATAGCTCAAATTGGTGTAATGCCTTTGGACATCTTTTATCCACAAAATGATCGGATGCAATTGGCAATGCGTTTCAATAATTTATTGGCTTCACCTCAGTTCAGCTCCTGGCTTCAAGGTGAACCCATGGATATACAAAACTTGCTTTATACGGCAGAAGGCAAACCTCGGATCAGCATTCTGGCTATTAATCATTTAGATGAGCAAGAGAGAATGTTCTTTGTTTCAACTTTCTTAAATCAAGTATTAGCTTGGACCAGATCGCAATCCGGAACTTCAAGCTTAAGAGCTATTCTCTACATGGATGAAATCTTCGGATATTTTCCTCCGGTAGCTAATCCTCCTTCAAAAAAACCTTTGTTGAGCTTATTAAAACAAGCCAGAGCATTCGGTTTAGGAATTGTTTTAGCTACCCAAAATCCGGTCGATTTGGACTATAAAGGTTTAGCCAATATTGGTACTTGGTTTATCGGTAGGCTGCAAACGGAACAAGATAAAGAAAGATTGCTGGATGGGCTGCAAACAGCTTCTTTAAGCAATAGCGAAATCGCTTTGCAATTCAACCGTAAAGAGCTGTCCGATCTGCTTTCCAGCTTACCGGCCAGAACATTTCTTTTGAATAATGTCCATGAATCCGGTCCTATATTATTTGAAACACGTTGGTGTATGTCATACTTGGCAGGCCCTCTGACCAAACAACAAATTGCTCTTTTCAAACAAAGTATTACTCAAACTGACCAACAAGCATTTGTAGAAGAGCAGGTTGTTGAATCAAGTTCGGCAGAAATACCTATAACAGATCAAGTAGAACCAAGTATTGTAACTCCGGCGGTTTCTGCAGGACCAGCACTAAGTCAAACTGCAGAAATAACAGAAACACCTGAAGAAATTGGCACAGTCTTTGATCAAGCTCCTAAATTACCTACCGGTGTTGATCAATATTACTTAGCACCTTTTGAAATGAGTTCTGAGCTTACCTATCTGCCGTCACTATACGCATACGTTGAGACAAGCTTTGAGGATCTTAAGTTAAATATTTCATCAAACCAAACTTCTGCCTGGAATACCTTACTCAAAGATAGTGCACTGACCGTAGATTGGTCAGATCAAACAGGTGCCAAGCCGGAACCAAACCTGCTTGCTCTGAAATCTTCAGTTGAAAATGCTGCTTATTCCAACTTACCTGCTACAGCCTCTACCAAAGGTGCTTTTACACAGTGGTCCAGAGAATTGATTGATCAAATTTATCGCAATGACAAATATACTGTATATGCCAATCAAGAAAGAACTGTCATTTCAGAACCGGATGAAAATCAAGCAGATTTTATTATTCGTCTGCGTCAGGCAAATCGCGAAGCACGCGATCAGGCAACAGCCGATCTCAAGGAAAAATACGAGAAAAAGATCGCTACTTTATCTGAAAAAGTGCGAAAAGCAGAACAAACTGTAGAGAGAAAACAAGAACAAGCTAAACAGGCCAAATTCAGTACTTTTGTCAGTCTCGGCAATACTTTGCTCGATACTTTCGTTGGTAGAAAAGGCATAGGCAAAGGAACTTTAGGTAAAGCCGCTACTTCTGCTCGCTCTGCCGGCAGAGCAAATCAACAAAGTGGAGAAGTCGCAAGAGCTGAAGATTCGCTTACAACTTATCAAACCGATTTAGAAAATCTTGAAACCGAACTTGAGCGAGAATTAGAGTTATTAACAGAGTCATATGATGCTAAAGCCGAACAATATGAGGAAGTAGAAATCAAACCGAAGAAAAAAGATATATTGCTCAAAGTATTCGGTGTATTGTGGTTACCGTTTGAAAAGACAGCTGATAATCAGTTAAGACCATTATTTGAAATCGAAGATGAAGTCGATTCTGAATAATAGATCAAAAATTAACAAGATTAGATCTACTAGTGTACTATCCTTCAAATATACTTGCAGACCTTATCCATGCTAAAATATGAGTATGGATAAGGATAACTCTCAAAATAATAAACAAACAGAACCAGCTATTATTAAACTGATGATCGTAGAAGATCAGCAACTGTTGTTGGATTCAATAACCAAGTTTTTTATTGCTTTGCCGGAATTTGAGGTGGTCTCAAGTTTGACTGATGCTTATCTGGCACCTATATTTGCTGAAAGAATGCAACCGGATGTTGTCTTGATTGATATATGTACTGAAGAAGATACAGGCGGTTTGCTAGCAGCAGAAAAAATCAAAGATCAGAATCCCGAGATAAAAATTATCATGATGACCGGTATCCCTGAAATTACCTTCATTGACAGGTCAAAATCAGTTGGAGCGGATGGATTTATCTATAAATCGAGTAAGCTGGAAGATTTTACAAAAATAATAAAGAAAATAATAGCAGGTGAAAAATCTTTTCCGACCCAAAATCTTTTAGATTCAAATCTGAAAAAATTCAGTTTTGAAACATTTACCAAAAGGGAAATGGATATTTTAAGATTATTATGCGACGGTTACATCAGGTCAGAAATTGCAACCAAACTTAATATTTCGGAAAATACTGTCAAGCATTATCAATCAACAATTCTCAATAAAACTAAATTCTCAAAAATTTCCAAGCTTGTTTGTTTTTTGATCTCAGAAGGATTAATCCATCCTAATTAAATTTCTTTGTGAAATCTTCAAATACGTGGAATATACAAGGTAACTATAAATTCTTTATCATAAGCTAAGTTCAGCTTGCCACCCAAATCAGAAATTCTTTTGCGCATACTTGAGATTCCGCTACCTTCTTTGATTTTAGTTTTTGGGAGTTCCCCTTTATTTTTTATTTCAATCACAAATTGATCCGTTTCTGGAGTAATATTGACAATCAAGAGCTCTGCATTACCATGTTTAACGGCATTAATTGCAGCCTCACGCAAAATAGAGATCAAACCTTTCTCGATCAGGGGATCAAATTTAGCTTCGCCATTTATTTCAATTTTCAAATTTAGCTTGGCAAAAGATTCAATTAAATTATCCAATTTTTCGCTGAAGTTATATTCACTCAGTACAATACCCATACTTAAAATTTCGGATAATTTCGTTATTTTTTCTGCTTGGGTTAAATCAGAAGTTTTAATTCGATCAAGCACTGAGACCGTATATCCGAGTTGAGCATGTAGATCATAGCGGGTTTGTAATAAAGCTTCTTGTCGTTTAATCTCTTTTAAGTTCGTCAAAACTTTTTTGATTTCTTCTCTTTTAGATTCATGTTCAGATTTTTGATTTTCCAATGTGGCAAGCATATCTTCCAATTTTGTAATGTCATTAGCTGTTATTTGATAAATATTTTGCTTTTTGAATAGATCTATTTTTTGTTGTTTTAGTTGCCACACACTATCCCCTATGCGAAATTTCTGGTTGCCTAAATTAATAATTGGACGAGCATTCCAGAGTTCTTGCTCAGTAAATTTTTGGTAAATATCGATTGCTACCCGGTTTGCAATGATGATTCTGCCATCTAATTCCGAAAAAATAATCCCGCTCGCTAAATTATCCAGTGCTTGTTTTAGACTCAGCAATGTTAAATTACCCTCAGAATCAAATAAAAAACTATAGATAAGATAAATGGCTCTAAGCAGCAAAAACGCCAAGCCTATAAAAAACAAATTCGAAAAGTGACTATTATCCAAAAACCATTTATTGCACGGTATTCCTGATAAAGTATAGCACCATTTCATTTCAGCATAACGTACATATAAATAGGTGCAGATAATCAACAGACTAAAGTCAGCCAGCTGTTTTATGTATAGAGATTTTGTCCTTTGGAGCACACCAAAACGGAACAATATAATAAAAACTTCAGCAATTATCGTGAGCAGGAGCAAAACCAGAAAAAAGCTATGTTGAAAATTTTCTAAAATTGGTAGCTTCATTATGTTGCTCCTTTTCCATTAAGAGTTTTTGTGATGGTCAACATAGTTTCATCAAGATCTTCGGCAGCATTAGAAACAATGGTAATTTGTGCCTGTTTTGCCATATTTATTAGAGTTTTCGGGAAATCCAGATCAAGACATTTATCAAGATAGAGTGTAAATTTAATTTGCTTATTATCTAAGGTTAATTTCAAGCTAATATCTTGGATATTTGATTGTTGAACATTTTTTCCAATACCGCTAAAAATTTCATATAAAATAATAGCATCCGCAAAATCCAGATGAACGTCTTTGGTATCCAGGTTCAGAATTATAAAATTAACACCTAACTGAGAGAATATCTCTTCCGTAGATATCAATAATTCATTTAGAGGGACACTGGACATGATTTCACCAAGCAGTAAAAGATTAGCTTTTCTTTTTAGAATTTGAACAGAAAATGCCAAGTCCGCTAAAGCTTTTGGTTGTCCAACTTCTAGATTTTCAGACAAGTCTTTTCCCTCTTCAATCAACTTTTGAAAGTCTCTTCTCGCATCTGTTAATTCTTTTTCCAAATCAGCGACTAATGTATGATATATTTCAGTTAGCCATCTTGCTCTCCATGCTCTACCTTCAATGATTTCTCTTTGTTCCAATAATAGGTTGCCTTCTCTCAGTTGCTCTGATAGCTCGGTTAATCTTTTCTGATATTCTTTTTGCTCTGAAATATCCTGCCACCAATAAGCATAACCACCGCGGATTGGATTTAAATTGATAATGAAGTCTGATTCTAGCTCTTGGTTTAGTATGTCATTTTGTCCGGGCTTCAATTGTTCGAGCGCAGAATTTACCGAAGCCGGTATCTGAGCTTGGGTTGAAAGAAATGGTTTTTTCTTCTGATCTAAGATAAGTAAATTTAGTTTTGAGCCGCTAAAAATATTTTTATAATAATAATGTCCGGAAAAAATTCCGGCAAAATACCAAGATTCGATAAATAATAAATATAGAATTATAACGGTTAAGCCGAAATCGGATTGTCTGAAAAATCCTACATTGAAAATGTAACCGATTGAGTATGTTAAATAAATAATCGCAATACTTATTGGAGCCAATAATCGCCATTTATTCGGCAATCTTTTTGTAATCATGATGAATCGAATACCCATTAATATATATAAGGCTAATACCCAAACTGAAAGTACATAAAACATAAATCCATAACTGTAATCATGACTCATATCTGCTATTTTGATATTCTCCGGAAAAGTAAATACAAGTTGATGTAAATTATTGGTTACAGTTAGCAGAACCAGAAAAAAGCTAATTCCAAAGATAATGTTCAATCTCTTGTTGTGTTGATCCGAGGGAAAACTTTCAGAATAAAGTAAACGCAGCAATAAAAAAGGCAAAAATAGAATTGCAATATAGTATAAGTACCATGCATAAAGAGCAACCAGATCATTTCTAGTTAGCCGTTTAATTATAAGTAATAACTGCCAGAATAACATGGTAAAAGTCACAGCCAACATTGTATTTCTGGTTTTTTGATTAACTATCCGCAAATAGAGACTAACCAGCCAAACGACTATGATCACGCAGATAGCAAGATAAGTTAGCAAGGTTGTATAAATGTTGATCGGACTGTATAGTCTGCTTTGCAATACTTCCCTTCTATATAAAAAATCGTGATTTTTTGAGACCTGATGAAACTCCTCATAGTCTGTAACCGTTGCAACTTTCCCTAGTAACGTAACATCTGCCAGATCATCTTTTCCGGCTTGTTCAACATGAGTTAAATCAAGCTCCGGTTTGCTGATCAGTCCCATCGAATATTTAACCGTACCTTCTAGGGGAACGATAAATTCCAGATCAGGATATTCAGTTTGTAAAAAGCTCTTTTGATGGGATAACACCAGAGCAACATCCAGCTCGGACAATTGATTTCTAAGCTCAAAAATATCTTTAACAAATAGTAAATTATCACTTCGATATAATTTTTTATAAAATCCCAAACTATTATCTAATTTGTAAGTATTGTTATCTAAGGCACCATAAACTGCATAGTCAATCAAACAATTTATACCTTTATCATTAATTAAGCCGAATTTTAAGTTGTTTTTTAAAATGTCTTGATAGCTTTGAATAGAGATATCCTCAGGCATACCTGAACGATTGATAGCAAGGACACATGTTGTTTCGACTAAAGGTTGCCAGTTAAAATCCGGCATCAGTTCTTTCATTCCTGCATATTGAAAATCAAAAGCTTGAAAAGCCAATAATTCTTGATCACCGAGGAAATCGGTAGAATGAAAAAAATCAACTTTTTCTTTTTGAGAATTAGGCAAATATTGCGAAACATAATTGTCTACAGTTTTATTGACATCTGAGAAGAGATAAACTTTATTAACAGGTTTCTTTTCACTAAAAATCAAGGTTCCAAAGATATAAAACCCGATCAGAGGAATAAATATCATGAAAATAGTGATTAATTTTCTGTTTCTCATATGACACCATCATCTATATACAATTAGTATATTATATATCAGATCTTTATATATCACCCTTTTGGGTGATGCTATCCTTATTTTATGTTGCTACACTTAGATAAAGAAAAGTATCTTTATAGTCGATAATGGTGTATAATAATAAAAATGATTCGATACGAATTTATTTTCATTAGATGTATGGAGGTATCAAAATGAACCAAAATAATAATCCTCAACAACCGCAACAACCGCAGCAACCGCAATATCAGCAGCAACCCGGTCAATATCAACCGCAATATCAACCAGGTCCTGCTAAATTAAAAGGCTCAAGCCTATTAAAAGTAACAGGTATCCTGATGATTATCGGAGGTGCGATCGGAATAATTGTCAGTATTATAGCTTTCGTAGCAGTTGCCAGTTTAGGTGCACTTGCCGCCTATTACGGTGAAACCGGAAGTATTGCTATCTTGTATATTGCTGCAGCCATAGGTGTAATCGGAGCTGTTATACAATTAGTTGCAGGTATTATGGGTGTCAAGCACCATAATAATAAAGCAAAAGCACAGACATTAATGATGTGGGGTATCATTGTTGCAGGAATCAGTGTTTTAGGAACAATCTTAACTGTAGCAGGCGGTGGAAGTTTCTCAATTTTGTCATTACTTTTGGGTTTAGTTCTTCCTGTACTCTTTATTGTCGGAGCAATTCAAAACAAAAATGCATAGTTGATCTAATTAAAATTGTTTTAACTGAATCAAGGAGATGTAAGGTTTCATTACATCTCCTTTTTTATTATGTTATAAATTTAGCTGCCTTAAAAATAGCTATTTGAGTAACTCAACAATTTCTTTCCAAGTTTGTTTTGCTTCGGGAAAAAAGTGAAACATCATGTAGCAGTGGAACATCTCCGGTGCAACATCAAGGATACAATTTGAATTATACTTCTTAAAAGAATCCATTATGTAAGGTGCAAGACTATATAAAATCTCAGCACCGCCATAGTAAAGATAGGTTGTTGGAAAATTCGAATAATCGCCCTCAATACCTAACATATACCCGGGTAGGTCTTTTCCTTTAGTCAAAATTTGCTCAATATTATTCATGAAATCCATGTCCAGTATGAAATCTTGCGAGTTAAGCTCTTCCATCCTCTCTTTTATTTCTAACGATGGCGAAACCGAACCCGGGGCACAGGCTATAATTTTTGCAGGCATAGCCAACTTGTTGGTTTGAACATTATTATGCAGTCCCATACCTATCGCAAGGCTTGCACCTGCCGAGAAACCAATCACTGAAATATTTTCAGCACCATATTGATCAACCATTTGTCTGTAATATTCATATACTACCGAAAAGGTTTGATCAATACTGTGTTCGATACAAAGAGGATAATGAGGTGCCCAAACATCTTTACCGGTTTTACGAGATAAGTCCTTAATCAATCTAAGATCTTTTTTTGTTGGAGCAAGAATCATTCCTCCGCCATGTAAATATAAAATTGCTGCCTTGGATTCAGTTCGAGGATTTTCTAAACAAAGACAATGAAAAGAATCCTCCACAATTCGATCTGAATAAATAAAGTCCGAGTCTTGTGGAATCTGAAATGGATTCTCTGAATTTAATTGTTTGGCTTTTTCGATAATCGTGTCTTCAGGTAGCCGGAAAAAATCTTTTAGTTTAGATGCTTTAATCCATCTTCTAAAAATCCTGTATCTCAAACTCAATCTTTTACGCATTATCTATCCTCATAAATACCCTTAGCTATTAGATGTTTTTCAATTTCTCTAAATAAAAAGAGATGCTCCATTACATTATAGTGCATCTCTTTTATTATTCTATGTAATTAATCGTCTTTTAATTTGCGATCATTCCACCATCAACGACCAAGACGTCACCATTAACATAACTTGAATCCTCACTGGCAAGGAACAAAGCTACTGTTGCTATTTGCTTTCCTGTGCCCATAGGAGGTGAACTATCCATGCTGGGTTTAAGACGTGCATAGCCTTTCGGATTGATATCACCCATTGATGTAGCAATTTCAGTTTCAATTCCGCCCGGTGCAATTACATTACAGCGAACATTATCCGGCCAGTACATATGTGCAGTATTCTTTGACATTGAGATAACTGCCGCTTTAGAGGCACAATAAACTGCTCCGGCAACAGTGCGTATTCCGCCAATTGATGCAACATTAATAATGTTTCCACCATTTCCTTGTTTCAGAAAAGTATTAACCGCTTTACGCATCGCACTCATCACACCGTAGACATTGATTTTCATTACGTGGTCATAACGTTCATCTTCAACATCACCAATTGGTCCCATATCATCCATCACACCGGCATTATTTACTAAAATATCGAGGCTGCCGAATTCTTCAACACATTTGTCGATCATAGATTCATTATCTTCTCTTAAACTGACATCTCCGCGGAAAGCAATGACTTTGCCCGCTGCATCTTTTAATGAGTCGACCAAAGCATCAAGTCTTTCTTTACGTCGGGCTACAGCTATTACATTTGCACCTTCTTGAACAAAAAGTTCTACAATGTCACGCCCCATCCCGGATGACGCTCCGGTTACTACAATATTCTTGTCTTTTAATTTCATAACACAAATCCTTTCAAATATCCGGTTGATGAACCAAACAATCTCTTCTAATTTTCTTTTTTAATTATAAGCTACGGAGACAATGTTATCTTATCATTGATTTAGCATTTTTGTCATTTGCGTAACAAGATTAGCATGCAAATAAATCTTTTTACTAATAATATTATTTTATATGTTAATCTATTATTAATCTAAAATTATATCTTAAGGAGGTTAGCTTGAATACTGAACTTACAGAATTATCTCTGATCCAACTTAATGATTGCCATGCATATTTAAATTCCCATCCCGAACTTTTCTGGGAGGAGGGCGGAGTAATCCGTCATGAAGAATGTGGTGGCTTATCCAGAATTCTGACAATTGTTGAGCAAGAAAGAAAACTGAACAAAAATTGTCTGTTTTTAGATAACGGTGATACTTTACATGGAACATTTCCCGTAATACAAAGCAAAGGTGAGCTGATAGTTCCCATTTTGAATAAACTCACCCTCGAAGCAATGACCATGCATTGGGAGTTCTTTTACGGTCCTGAACGAACTAAAGAACTTACCAATCAACTAAACTATCCGGCTCTAGCATGTAATATTTATGACCAAAAAACCAATCAATTAATTTATGAACCTTATCTCATAAAAAATTATCCGGGTGTTTCAGTCGGGATTATCGGGCTAGCTTCTAATATAGTCGATAAAACCATGCCCGCCTCTTTCAGTGAAGGAATTTATTTCACTTCCGGTGAAAAGGAATTGCCGGTTTTGATCAAAGAATTGCGATCGAAAAAGGTTGATCTAATTTTGCTTCTTTCACATGTTGGCTTTCCCCAAGAAATGCAATTGATCAAAGAAAATCCTGATTTGGATATTTGTTTCAGTGGACATACACATCATCGCTTGCAAAAACCGGTCATCTCCGGAAAAACAATTGTTATTCAGTCCGGTTGCCACGGATCATTCCTTGGTAGGCTACGTCTTAAAATAAAAAACGGGAAAATTATCAGTCATGAACATGAATTGATCAAAGTTTCAGCCGAGATCATGCCTGATCAGGAGTTACAAGCTATGATTGATTCAGCGCTTGAACCTTTCTCTGAGCTCGATCAAATTGTCGGTCAAACCAAAACCGACCTCAACCGCAATGAGATGCTCAGCACAACAATGGATGATTTTATGCTGAAAGCAGCCACCGATGCGACCGGCATAGCAATAGCTTTCTCTAACGGATGGCGTTACGGAGCTCCGATCCCTGCAGGACCAATCACTATGGGTGCTCTAACCAATATTGTGCCTATGAATCCTCCCGTTTCAAAGGTAACTTTAAGCGGACAGGAAATATGGGATATGCTGGAAGAAAATCTGGAACGCACTTTTTCAGCCGATCCATTTGCTCAAATGGGCGGTTATCTTAAACGTGCTCGGGGTATAACTGTAACATTCAAAATCGAAAATCCGAAAGATACCAGAATTCAAGAAATTTTTGTCGGTAGCGAACCAATTGAATTAGACCGATCTTATGAAGCTGCATTTGTCACCGATCAAGGAGTAGGTCCTGAATACGGAACTAACCGCCAACAAACTGAAGTGCGTGTATTCGATGCAATGCTCGATCTATTGGCCAAAGGTCCTTACGACGGATTAGAACAACCTGAAACATTTATTTTGATCTAGGAAAATACTATTAATAATTAATTTTAAAAGTAATTAAAAGAGAAGGAAAAACAAATGAATAAAGATAAACTAATTGCCAGACGTGAATTTTTAACAGCTAATACATGGTTAACGTATGACTACACAAAATCTGCTCAAGCAAAAGGTGCTGCTAAACCGGCAGATCAAAAACCGGCAAAATCAGATCAAGAAATAATTAACTTGCCGGAATTTTCAGATGATATCTTAGAAAATTCAAATATTCTCGATTTGATCAAAAATCGGAAAACTCAACGCCAATATACCGATCAAGCATTGAGCATGAGAGAATTATCTTTCTTAGTCTGGGCAACTCAGGGTTTGCGCAACAAATCGGACAAGACTGCTTCCCGAACAGTTCCTTCAGGTGGTAATCGCCACAGTTTTGAAACCTATTTAGCAATCAACCGAGTTGAGGGCTTAGCTCCGGGCATTTATCGCTATTTACCTTTTGAGCACGCTTTAATCTTAGAACAAGAGTTCTCTGATCCTGTAGAACTTCAGGAGAAAATGAAAGAAGCTGCCAAAGGTCAATTGTTTTTTGCTAAAGCAGCTGTCGGATTTATCTGGACCACTCTACCCTATCGTACAGAATGGCGCTATTCAGAAAACGCAGCCAAAATGATCGCTCAAGATTCAGGACATATTTGCCAAAATCTTTATCTGGCAGCTGAAGCAATAGGTTGTGGGACATGTGCCATCGGAGCATATTCACAAAAAGATGCTGACAACTTAGTAAGTGTTGATGGTAAAGACGAACTTGTAATCTATATGGCACCAATCGGTAAGGTTTGATATGAGACTTCTTGTTTTGCAGATCCTGATTAGATCAGGTCTTCTGAAATAACATAATTTTGATAAAACTAAAAACCCCTCAGCTGAGGGGTTTTTAGTTACTAACGTTTTAGTAAAACGCTATGGCGGAGAAGGAGGGATTTGAACCCTCGCCAGAGTTGCCCCTGCTAACGGTTTAGCAAACCGTCCCCTTCACCACTTGGGTACTTCTCCGTATATAAATTATACAACTATTTGTTTCTACTATGTTTAGTTTAACATGAATCAAAACAAAAGTTTTTATTATGGCGGAGGGAGTGGGATTTGAACCCACGAAGGACTTGCGCCCTTGCCGGTTTTCAAGACCGGTGCCTTCAGCCAGCTCGACCATCCCTCCAAATAAATAGCTTTATAATCTTATCTAATAAGCCAATTAATGTCAATTTATTATTTTATTGAGAAACTTCTTCTTTGTTCGGACAGTGTACATCTTGATAAATAAAAACATTAAGATACTCTAATGTAGATTGACTGTAGCAATAATGTTAAAAATTTGATTGACAATTATCTGTACAATGTTAGAATTAAGTAGTTAGCTTAGGCTAATTAAGATAAAGTTGATATTTTAGTATGGAGTATAACGATGATGCCATTAGCATTGGCAGAGCTTGGAATTGAATTTGAGATTCTACGTGTTAATGGAAGATCAAAAGTAAAATCTCACCTTGAGGATTTGGGGTTTGTTCCGGGTAGTAAAGTTGAATTGATTAGCAAAAACGACGGTAATGTAATTTGCAAGATAAAAAACACCAGAGTTGCACTGAATAGTGACTTGGCAATGAAAATAATGATTTAACTTACCTAATCAAAAGTATGAAGAATAAAGTTATATATCAACTAGGAGGAGATTATTATGGCAATATCCGACAATAAAAACTTACGTACATTACGAGATATTCCTGTAGGTCAAACAGCTATTGTCAAACGTATTCATGGATCCGGGCAATTAAAACGTCACATTATGGATATGGGAATCACCAAAGGGAGTGAGGTTCTTGTACGTAAACTTGCGCCACTTGGGGATCCGATAGAAATTACGATCAGAGGTTATCAATTGTCATTACGCAAATCAGAGTGTGAGATTATTGAAGTGGAATAGACTTAAGTAAGGTAACTTTTTTTTACAGATGAGTTAGTCTGTTCTAACTTTATATAAAATTATTAAAAATACAATCAAGAGTTAATCTAGGATTTCATTCTGATAGTAAATCAAGATTGATTAAATATTGAAAGGTAATACATATGAGAATTGCTTTAGCAGGAAATCCCAATAGCGGTAAAACAACATTATTTAATAGCTTAACCGGTTCAAATCAGTATGTTGGTAATTGGCCGGGAGTTACTGTTGAACAAAAAACAGGGCACCTAAGAAAAAACAAACATTTAAAAATCATCGATTTGCCCGGTATTTATAGTTTGTCTCCTTATACTACCGAGGAAGAAATCGCTCGTAGTTTTTTATTGGACGAAAAACCTGATGCTATCATCAATATCGTTGACGGAACTAATTTAGAACGAAATCTTTATTTAACTACCCAATTATTGGACTTGAATATTCCTTTAGTTTTAGCTGTCAACATGTCAGATGTAATTGAGAAGACAGGTGACAAAATTGATTTGGAAAAATTGTCCACCGAGCTATCTGTTCCGGTTGTACTTATTTCTGCTTTAAAAGGCAGCGGTTTAGAGAAATTGACCGAACTTACCATGGAAGTTGCTCAAACAAAAAAACAGACTGAATCTGAACAAACCTTCCTTAAGTTTAATCAAGATGTGGAAAATGTCTTAGATCATATTGCAAAAATTGCTTTTGAAGATACAAAACCTGATTTTCAGCGCTGGTATCAAGTTAAATTGTTTGAACGCGATCAAGAAATGCGAGATCATTTAGCTTTGGATACAAACAAAGTAGAGGCGATCGACGAAATAATTACCCTGTATGAAGATCTGGTAGACGAAGATTCGGAAAGTATCATCACTTCTGAACGTTATCGTATTATTAATAATCTGGTTAAAAAATCATATGAGAAAAGTCGCAAAGTAAAATTGTCCACTTCGGATAAAATTGATCGAATTGTTACTAATAGAATTTTAGCTTTACCGATTTTTGTTGTGGTAATGTTTTTTGTTTATTTCCTTTCCATTTCAACGATTGGTACTTGGACAACTGATTTTGTTAATGAAAATATTTTTGATGAAGGTTGGTTTTTATTTGGTAAAGGACGCAGCGCATATACAGAAAAGGTAGAAGAATATGAAGTGTCAGAAACCATAGCTGAAGCTTTTGAAACTGAAATAGAACAAGCCGGTATCAAATCAGAAGATGCAACAAATTTAAAAGTTGAGGTTAACCTTTATGACGAAGAAGGTAATCTTGAAGAAGTTGTAAATGCTGATTATCAGGCCTATCAAGAGGCATCAGCTGCAGTTGAACCTGAACCCGGTGAATTTGGTCCCTGGATACCCAGTATTCCGGACCTGATTGACCAAGGTCTGACTAAATTAAATGTCAGTACTTGGCTACACGAACTGGTGGTTGACGGTATCGTTGCAGGTGTCGGCGCAGTTCTTGGATTCTTACCTCAAATGTTTGTCTTATTCCTGTGTCTGGCTCTACTTGAAGGGTGTGGCTATATGGCAAGAATTGCTTTCATCATGGATCGAATCTTTCGTAAATTCGGTTTGTCCGGAAAATCTTTCATCCCTTTAATGATTGGAACAGGCTGTAGCGTTCCCGGAATAATGGCTGCCAGAACGATTGAGAATGAACGAGATCGACGCATGACAGTTATTACTACAACTTTTATACCTTGTAGTGCAAAATTACCTGTAATCGCTTTAATTGCCGGTGCATTTTTTGGCGGCAAATGGTGGATTGGTGCAGCTTCATATTTTATCGGTATTATAGCAGTTATCATATCAGGTATTATCCTGAAAAAAACCAAAATGTTTGCCGGTGATGTCGCTCCTTTTGTAATTGAATTACCCAGTTACCATTTCCCACGAATGCGCGATATTTTACGCAGCAGCAAAAATCGCACCTGGGAATTTGTCAAACGTGCCGGTTCAATTGTGCTTTTGTCGACCATTGTGATCTGGTTTTTGGGAGCTTATGGCTTTGAAAATGGGTTTGGCAGAGTTGATGACGTCAACAATTCAATCTTGGCTGTCATCGGGTCCGGTATAGGTTGGATTTTTACCCCGCTCGGATTTGGAGGCTGGCGTCCAACTGTCGCGACAATCAGCGGTTTGATAGCTAAAGAAAATGTAGTAGGAACTTTTGGTGTGCTTTACAATTTTGAAGGTATTGCAGAAAATGGTTGGCAAATTTGGCAAAATATGCGCCTTGACTTTACTGCTTTAGCGGCAGCTTCATTTTTACTGTTCAACCTGATCTGCGCACCTTGTTTTGCAGCAATCGGGGCAATTAGAAGAGAAATGGCAAGTGCCAAGTGGACATCGTTTGCCATCATTTATCAAATCGGATTGGCATATTCTATGTCTTTAATTTTCTATCAATTAGGCATGTTGATTCAAGGTAAGCCGGACATTGTGGGTGCAGTTGTTGCCGGGATATTGTTAATTGGATTTATATATTTATTATTCAGACCCGGTTATGATAAGAGGCTTCTAAAAAAATCTAAATCTGCTTATTCTAAGATTTAGTGAAGATGGGGTACAATAATGATTTCTTGGCTAACATCGCATTTGGGAGATTTACTGATTGGTGCAATCTTGATTGTAATTGTTTTTGTCATCATCAGACATTTACTCAAACAAAGAAAACTCGGACCCTGTGCCGGTTGTAGTTGTGCAGCCAAACCTAATAATTGCGGTTTAGATCCTAATGGCTGTGTCTATCAAGATCTGTCTTTAGAAGAATTGCAGGCAATTCTTGAACAGCAGGATTTATCCAAAGATCAATCATAAATAGAATTGGATAAGATGTTTATTTGTCAGCCTGATTATTTCGTAGTTTATTAATGATCAGGCCGGCAAGATCTCTCACTTCTTCAATCTTGAAAAAGTAAGCTAAACCAAAATAGATACAAACAGCCAAGAGAACTGTAAATGCTAAAATAAGAAAGAGCGGTCCGTTGGCAGTTGCATCAATTTTTCTTAGCAAAGCTTCAAACATCAAAGATGATAATAGAGCCATAATTGAAGCTGCTACCATTGATTTGGTTGTAGTAATAATAAAGCTTCTTAAACCGAGCTCTCCGATTTTTTTTCTTAATTGATAGAGTAATAGCAGGCTAGAAATAAAAATCGCAATACTGGTAGTCAAAGCCAATAATTCAACTTTTGCAAAATTTAATATCGCGAAATTCATAATCAAATTAAGCAATACAGTTAACAATCCATTATTCAAGGTTTTCCTATTTTCTTGCATTGCATAGAATACTCTGACAACAACTTCTCGGATTGATTTACCTATCAAACCTAAAGAATAAAATGTTAAGATTCGTGCTGTGTTCAGACTTGATTCTGCAGAGAATTGTCCTCGTTGATATAAGACCTGCACGATAGGCTGCCCAAAAATAATTAAACCGAACGAAGCAGGAATCGCAATTAATAAGCAAATATTAATTGCACTTTTGAAAACTTGTTTAAGCCCTTCCTTGTCTTGTTCAGCAACTTTATGTGAAATTTCCGGATACGCAACAGTCGTAATTGCCGAAACAAAAATACTGATCAGTAAGGTCTCTATTTTATTGGCATAAGTCAGTTGAGAAACATTTCCTATAGATAAGGTCGAAGCGAAACTTCGATCAAGCATTGTATTGATATCATAAATTGCAATACCCAAAAATACAGGCAAACTCAAGTGTAAGATTTTTTTGAAATATTGATCGGAAAAAGTTAATGAAAATTGATATTTGTAATCTCTAAGCTTCAAATCACGTTGTAAGAACAAAAATTGAGCCATTGTCCCAATTACTGAAGCTATCATTAAGCCTTCAATTCCAAAATTATCAGCGAACAAAAACAAATAAATAATGCAAGTCAGATTAAATGCTATTCGCATTGCAGAACTGGCATAATATTTACCTTCACTTTGGAGAAAACCTGCTAATACTCCCACTGTCGCACTGAATATTATGCCCGGAATTCCAAGTCTCAAAAGTTTGACAGCCAATTCAAATTGCTCAGCTGAAAACCCGGTTGCAATTAATCTGATAATCAAAGGTGAAAAGAATTCAACTAGAACAACCAGTCCGAATGAGATGATTCCGATCAGAGTAAAAATCAATCCGGTATATCTGATCTTGGCAGATTTTCCTTGGGCTAACTCAACCTCTGCTAAAACAGGTATCACCGTCGTGATCATAGAATTAACGATCAGATTAAAAAGCAGGATTGTAATGCCGGCAACTGCAAAATAGGTATCACTAAGAGTTCCGGTCCCGTAACGATAAGCAATCAGGACATCACGTAGAAAACCGAAAAACTCACTTAAAAGAGCGAGTAACGTTACGAAAATAATAATTTTTATCGAATCGGCCTTTGATTTAAGCATGATATTTCCCAAATAATCGCATTAAATAAACAAAATTAATTGTAACATATCGGATCCGAGAAAGTAGTTCAATATAATCATTATTGCTCAAATCTTCCGCAATTGTAACAATATCAGGGGTTTTGTTATAATTGATAGATAAAAATAAAATTAAAGAGGTAGTTTG
The DNA here is from genome assembly GCA_012522435.1 of Clostridiaceae bacterium. Taxonomy (GTDB): domain Bacteria; phylum Bacillota; class Clostridia; order Saccharofermentanales; family DTU023; genus UBA5436. Next base: position 20,598 of record JAAYKK010000043.1, read on the forward strand.
TTTTGCAGTTATGGCAAAAAATTAAACAAAAAATATTTTTCTTCTTCTACGGATTTCTGAATAAGAAGGAAGCAAGAGTAATTAATAAGATTGATGCTAATGCATCAATACTGCATTTAATACATATCTTACGCGAACAAAAGATTGACCGAATCTTAGTAATATGTGATCAAAACTTTGAAAAGCAATTATACTTTTCCAAGTTAAAAGAAAATTTGCAGGGCGCAGGTATGATCTTGACCTTATACTCTGAGCAGGTTGAGAATCCATCAGTAACACTGGTAGAACAATGTGTGCATTTGTTTTTCAGCAATAGTTGCCAAGCGATTCTTAGCATTGGAGGAGGATCTGTGATTGATCTGGGTAAAGCGACTAAAGCTCGTGCGCTCAGACCGGATAAAAGTCTGCACAAATTAAAAGGTTTAGGCAAAGTCAATACAAGCAATAAATCTTTGCCTTTGCTGATCACAATTCCCACAACTTTTACTGCAGGAGAATCTTCAAAAACTGCCTGGATTATCGATCATCCGAATCAAGCAAAATATATCTTGAATGACAATGCTCTGCAACCAAATTATGTTATGCATTGTGCGGAATATATATCAATCATGCCGAAACGCTTAATTGCCGCAACAGGATTAGGAACCTTGACCCAAGCAGTCGAAGCATTGCTCAGTACAAATAATTCTCAGTATATTGAACAAAATGCTATAGAAGCAATCTCCGAACTGCTTGATAAGCTTGAACAAGAAGAGCTTTTTGCCAAGATTGATTCGGAGACTATAGTTGACCTTGAAAAAACAAATCTTGCACCAAAGAATCAACTCATAGCAGATTTGTTAAATGCCGCATATCAAGCAGGAAATGCTTCCGGTAGGACTTTAGCAGGTTATGTAACCGCAATTGCAAATGCCCTCGCAGTTTATTATGATCTGCCTTATAGTGAAGTTTCCGCTGCAACTTTGCCTTTACTAATTGAACAATACTTAAAGCATAAACCGGAGCTATTCACGAATCTATCTGAAAATATTAGTGCAGAAAAAATACTAACTACAATCAGCTCTTTGCAGAAAAAATGGGAATTGGAAACAAACTTTCCCCAAATAAATGTTGTTCAAATACCTGATCTGATTGAATTCGTAAATAATGATCTGCGAAGTATCTACTCTCCCCCACTTTATTTATCTGATGAGGAATTAGGTGAAATCTTAAAAGCACTTGCCTAAGCAAGTGCTATACCAAGATTTCTACAAGCTAATCAATGATTATTTTAAAGAACCGGAACCGGTGTTAGTATTTGCAATTATTTATTTTGAAGCAAAAAACTTTTGGCTAAAGTCATTCAGGCGATTCAAAAATTCATTAATCTTGTCGTCCGCAGTAGCATAAGAAACTCTGATAAAATGATCCAGGTTCAGTCTACCTGTTGATTTACCAAATCCCACGCCGGGAACTGTTACTGCATTGGTATTCTTAAGAACTTTTAAACAGAATTCTCTAGATGGCATTCCAAATTCGCTTATATTGGTGAAAGCATAGAATGCACCTCCGGGCTGAACGCAAGAGAAACCTTTAATATCGTTCAAACCTTTAACGATAATATTTCTGCGTTTTTCATATGATTCTGTCATTTTTTCAGAATCAGGAAGGCATTCTTCCAATGCTGTAATACAAGCTTCTTGAGCCGGAACAAAAATACTGTTGGCGAAATTCTGATGTAAAAGAGTCATCTTGGAAATTAATTCCGGAACAGCTATTACATAACCGATTCTCCAACCTGTCATGGCAAAAGTTTTTGAAAAACTATTGATGAAAATAATATTATCTTTAATTGCCGGATATTTGGTCAAGGAAGCCGCTTTTTGATTATCGAATACAATTGTACGGTAAACTTCATCAACTAAGGCAAAGAGATCATGTTTTTCGATAATACCCGCTATCTCGTCTATTGTTGATTTAGGCAACACGGCACCGGTAGGGTTGGAAGGGGAATTAATCATTATTGCTTTTGTTTTGGGAGTAATGGCAGCTTCAATATCTTCCGGATTAGGTGCAAAACCATTTTCTTCATAACCGGGAACACATACAGCAACACCTCCGGCCACAGCGATCATGCCTAGATAATTCGGCCAACAAGGAGTTAAGACAATGACTTCATCACCTGGATTGATTGTAGCAAGTAAAGCTAATTGTAAAGCCTCGGTAGCGCCAATTGTCACTAAAATATTATCTTCCGGATCAGCCTCAATATTTGTACCGTCAACCTCTTTATGATGTTGATGAATTGCTTCTCTTAATGCTAAAATTCCTCTATTTTGAGAATAAAAAGTTTTACCTTCGAGCATAGATTTATACGCTCTCTCGATAATGGGTTGAGGAGTAACGAAATCAGGCTCACCAACTGTGAAATTTAAGATATCTGTCATACCTGCAGCCGCAGTATGCATTTCACGGATAATTGATCCCTTTAAAGTCATCGCCAGATTTGATAATTCTCTCATTTTTCCCTCCCGCTCCACTTGCATTCTTCTAAACAATGCATCAGATACTAATAATTATACCTTTTCTAGAATAAATTTAAGTTAATATCATAGCAGAATAGTCTGAAAATAAAAATAGAAATTAAATTTTTATTTTCTTATTTGTGCATCTGCAATAATTTAAACTATTAAGCGCTAGTAATAGTTTAATTTGAACATGTCATAATAAAAGACAATTCTTAAGTTAGTCTTTCCAATAAGGGTAGAAATTTCTTATGGAGTACCGGATTTGCCGAGACTATCGATGATGGTTGGAAGATATCTATAGCTTGACCTTTAAAATCAGTTACAACTCCACCCGCTTCTTCTACAATCAAAATACCTGCCGCAAAATCCCAAGGGCTAAGTGTAGGTTCATAAAAGATCTGAAACCTGTCTGCAGCAATGTATGACAGATCCAGAGCGGCAGAACCAAAACGTCGTACATCTTCTGTGGCAAAGAATACATCGGACAAAACTTCGAAAACCACCTTATGATCTATATCAGTTCCACGTCCGTATGGTGCAGAGCCAAAAGCAACAATTGCTTGACTTAGTTCTTGGAGTTCTCTCATCTTTAAGTCTAGTTTTGTTTGTTTAGGATAGTTTCTTTTTGCTGCTTGAATCAGCTTAGCTCCCTCGCCTCTACTTGCGACGAACAATTCATCCAGAAAAGGGTCATAAATGACACCAAAGTCTAAATCAAGACCATTCCAATAAGCCAAAGAAATAGCAGAATGTTGTATATCCCAAACTAAATTGGTCGTACCGTCTATCGGATCAAGAATCCAACAAGGCTTTGTTTGATCAAAGCTATGGCGCTCTCCTTCTTCACCTAAGAATTGATGCTCAGGGAATATTTTCAAAAGTTCTTTTTCTATGTAGTTTTGGATTTCCTGATCAACTCGGGTCACATAATCACCAAAACCTTTAACTTCTATATCAAGATCAGCTTGAGATCCGGTTTCTGTTTCGAAAATAATCTGAGCGGAATCCAAGACAATTTTTATTATTTCGGTTTTCTCTTCTTTAGTTAATTTATTCATATTGACCTCTATTCTCTTATCTATGTTCTGTTAAGTTAAAAATTAAAAAGAGATCTGAAAAGCCTCTGGTAGAATGTTTTTGAAGAAAATTATCTACCTCCGAGAAAGGACAGTTCAGATCTCATGAAAAGTATATCAAATAATTCATCA
>JAAYKK010000044.1 GCA_012522435.1 Clostridiaceae bacterium
CATATTGTGGCAAAATATCTGCAATTGTTATTATTTGTTTAGGTATATTACATATTTAATAGAATACTATTATTGTTAATAAGTGTTTGATAACATAAATTGTTTTCAATTTACTTTTAGTAGATTTCGTTATTGAAGAGGAGGCAAAAAAGATGAAAACAAGAAAGTTTTATGGTTGGAAAATCGTCTTTGCGGTTTTTATTGCGATGTTGACGATTTATCCGCCAGTGGTAAACAGTATTTCTATCTATACCAATCCTGTAACTTCGGATCTTGGGTTTACCGGTGACAAATTTTTGATCTATTATACGGTCATGGGATTATCAGGAGTACTGGCTAATTCGTTTGTTGGAACTCTACTCAGACGAGTTAAAGCAAATTTGGTAATGTCTGCAGGTGCAATTATTGTAGGCCTGTCATTGATTGGTTTCTCACAGTCAACTCAGTTGATTCATTTTTATATAATTGCAGTTTTTCAAGGGGTTGGCTTATCTGCAATCTGTGTAGTCCCGCCCAGTGTTTTGATAACCAATTGGTTCAATGACAAAAGAGGCTTGGCGCTGGGCTTGGCTTTAGCAGGAACAGGAATTGGCGGTAGTATTTATTCGCCAATAGCAACCCAGATCATTGTGCGTTATGGTTGGCGTACCGCATATCTGGCTTCCGGTCTTATTGTTTTATTAATTACTTTACCGATCGTTTTCTTTGTGATTCGTTTTGAACCATCATTGTTGGGACAAGAGCCGCTTGGTGGTGTGCCTGAAACAAGCGGTCAAACGTTAAGTGGTGTCAGTTTTGCCAAAATGGTTAAAACGCCGGCATTCTTTCTCTTAGTGGCATCAATTCTTTTGGGCGGAATTATTGTAAATGGGTTATTGGTGAACTTTACACCTTATATTAATTTCATGGGTTATTCTCCTGAGCAAGGAAGTTTGATTCTTTCTCTAAGTTTACTCTTTATGACTTTAGGTAAACTTGTCTTGGGACGATTCTATGATAAGCTGGGAGTCAATATTACTTTTATCATAATATTGCTTGCTAGTTTATTGTGTCTAGTTTCTTTGATTATGGCACGCATTTTTGCTTTCGGAATTTTATACACTTTTGCTTTTGGACTGGCATCGTCAAATGCCTTGGTAACTCCAGCTATCTTGACTGCAGCACTTTTTGGTCAAAAAGAATTCAGCAAAAAATATGATTTTGTAGCTACTTTTGTAGCATTGTCCGCATCAATAACTCCGATCTTTACAGGATTTTTCACCAAAGCCGGTGAAGAAGGTTATGTCAAAATGCTCTATGCATTTATCGTTCTATCTGTTTTAACATTTATTACTATGTGGGTATCACATAAAATTAGACCTAAACAGGATGTTGTTGTAACAGATGAGTAATAAGGAATATTAAACTGAATTAAGGAGGAAAACATGTTCAAAGTTGTTCGTACATTCAAAATGGATGGTGCACTAGAAATTGAAAAAGAGGTTTTAGGCCCCGGTTTTGAAATAGAAGAAAGACCGAGTCCTACAGAAGATGAAATAATAGAAAATTGCAAAGATGCAGATGCTGTGATTTGTGTTTATGAGCCGTTTACCAAACGAGTTATTGACGCATTGCCCAATCTAAAACTTATTGCATTTAAGTCGATCGGTTTTAATTATGCTGATTATGAGTATGCAGCAACACGCGGGATTCCTGTAACTCATATTGTTCATTATTGCACTCAAGAAGTTGCTGACTATGCTACAGCGGCGATTTTAGCAAGCAATAGAATGCTCTTTCAGTATAATCACGATACACATGTTCTAAAAGAATGGGATTTATTCAAACACATAGATAAAATGCACCGTTTAGCCAATCAAACTATCGGTTTGTTGGGTTTTGGCAATATTCCACGTCTGGTAGCTAAAAGATTGGCTCCATATGGTTGTGAAATTGTTGCATATGATCCCTTTTGCGATGCAGAGATGGCATTAAAGGATTACAATGTTAAATTACTGCCATTGGAAGAAGTGCTTTCGAGCAGTGACATTATCAGCTTGCACTTACCTTTAAATAAAGCAACCAAAGGTATTATCAATAAAGACAATATCGCTTTAATGAAGGATGGGGTTTCTATAGTTAATTCAGCACGTGGGCCGATCATTAACGATGATGATTTTATCGAAGCGATCGACAGTGGCAAAATTTCATTTGCTGTCATTGATGTCTTAGAGGAAGAATATCCTGATATGAATACACATCCGTTTGCTTCACGAGATAATATTGTTTTAACTCCACATATAGCATTCCTTTCACAAGAATCCATTCGTGATGGAATTATTGAATGTGCTGAAAATGTCAAAAATTTCGCAGAAGGAAATTACGAAAAATGTGCGATCGTAAATGGTGTGAAACCGGGTCAAGATTAATCTTGAACAAAAACCAGGTTAGATAATAGATTATTAAATTTTAAACATTTGGCTTTAATTTCTATTCAAGTCAGCGGTTGATGAAAGTTAATCGCTGACTTTTTTTATGAAGAAATAGTTATTGACATCTATCGACTGTACGTATACAGTATATACAGCTATAACGCTTGTAAGACTTTAAAAGGTTTTATGAAGAAAATAGGTATCTATGAATATTAGAATTAGTAATGCGGATAATAGACCAATTTATCAGCAAATAGAAGAGCAAATCAAAGCAGCAATTATTTCCGGTGAATTAGCCTTTGATCAGCAATTACCTTCGATCAGGTTTTTAGCTAAAGAATTGCGAATCAGTGTGATTACCACAAAACGTGCTTATGACGAATTGGAGCAGCAGGGATTTATCAATTCTGTGCCGGGAAAAGGAAGTTTTGTAGCCGCGCAAAATAAAGAATTGCTCAAAGAAGAGCATTTACGCAAGATGGAATCTGCTTTAAGAGATGCGCTGAAATATGCTAAGTTTGCAGGTTTAAGTTTTAGTGAGATTTGTGAAAGTTTGTGTTTACTGATTGATCAAGGTAAGGACGAATAATCAAAATTGAAATGGTTGTTGGAATGGCTCTGTTAAGTAAAGATGAAGAAAAAGAGATCTGAAAAGCAAACTGGCGAAAATTCGAAGAAAAATTTTCACCTTAAACTTATAGAATCAGATCAAGAATAACAAAAAAAGAAAAAGAGTGCGA
>JAAYKK010000045.1 GCA_012522435.1 Clostridiaceae bacterium
CAGCAACAACAGCGACTATGAGTGTTTCAAGAGAAGAAAGGAATGCTCTTGAAACAGCAAAAAATTACATTAGCATTTTTCCGTTTTCAGAAACTGGATTAGCTGATCAGTTAGCATTTGAAGGCTTTCCACAAAATGCAATAGATTATGCAATAGCAAACATTAACGCAAATTATAATGAAATGGCTTTAAAGAGCGCAAAAAATTATTTAGAAATATTCCCAATGTCAGATTCTGAACTATATGAGCAATTAATATTTGAAGGTTATACGTCAGTACAGGCACAATATGCTCTCGATAATTTAGATTGAAAGTATTAATTTCCCATTTAATGAGTGTCTGAAAAATAAATACCGTGTCAGAATTAACCACAAAAACCTGAAATCAGGCAATATCCAAAACAACGAAAGCCTTGAAACACTTTAGTATCAAGGCTTTCACTAATGGCTGCCGATGAAGGATTTGAACCCTCACAAACTGAGTCAGAGTCAGGTGTGCTACCTTTACACTAATCGGCAAATTATTATTAAAAAGAATCTTAACAGTCTATTTCCAGATTGGCAAATTAATTTGAAATAGCTGGTCACATAACTGGCTTGAATTCTGCTAGAATATAAGTATTAATTTAATTTTCAGAAAGAGGAAGTAATGAGTAAAAATCCTACTGAAGCGCATCCTAATTTATTCGGTAGCGAATCCAGAATAAAAATTGTACCCTTGGGCGGAATGAGAGAGTTCGGTAAAAACATGACCGCTTTTCAATGGGGTAATGATATTATTGTCGTTGATGCAGGGATTGGTTTCCCGGATGAGGAAATGCCGGGAGTAGATGTGATTATTCCCGATTTTAGCTGGTTGCAAAATCAGAAAGACCGTGTCAGAGCGCTTTTCTTGACTCACGGACATGAAGATCATATTGGTGCAATCACCTGGTTCTTGCGGGAACATAAAGTCCCAGTATACGGAACAGCGATGACTATGAAATTGGTTGAGAACAAACTAAGTGATTCGGGTCGAGGTGCGAGAGATCAAGGCAGCACGATCAAAAATCCTGATTTACATACTGTAGTTGACGGAGCAAGAGTCAGAGCAGGTTCATTCAATGTAGAATTTGTACATGTAAATCATAGTATTGCCGATGCTTGCGCACTTTTGATTGAAACACCTGTTGGCAATATTTTTCATACCGGCGATTTCAAAATTGACTATACCCCGGTTCATGGGTTGCCGATTGATTTGAATCGAATTGCCCAAATTGGATCTGACGGACTTTTAGCAATGTTTGCAGAAAGTGCAAACGTTGAGATTGATGGGTTTAGCCCTTCTGAACAGATCGTCGGCGAAACATTTGCTGAATTATTTGCCAAAATTGAAGGTAGAATTTTTGTAAGTACATTTTCTTCAAATATTTTCCGAATGCAACAGATTATAACTGCTGCAGAACAGTTCAATCGTAAAGTAGCAATGGTAGGCAGAAGCATGCTTACTGCTTTTGAAGCGGCAAATTCACTTGGATATTTGGATTTTGATTCTAGTACAATTATAGATATAAAAGAAATAAATAATTATTCGCTTGACGAATTGGTAATTATTACTACAGGAACTCAGGGAGAGCCGATGTCTGCCCTAACCAGAATGGCTTATTCTCAGCATCGTGATGTTTCAATTGAAGAAGGTGATACAGTTCTAATGTCCTCGAGCATGATTCCCGGTAATGAAAAAGCAATTTTCCGTGTAATCAATGAGTTGTTTAAACGTGGAGCAAATGTTATCTATCGAGATTTAGCCGATATCCATGTTTCCGGTCACGCATACAGTGATGAAATGGCTTTGATGTTAAATTTACTTAAACCGAAATATTTCATCCCAGCTCATGGTGAATATCGTCATTTATTCAGACATGCTCAAATTGCCAAAAAACTTGGTATTACAGATGATCATATTTTCTTACTCAACAACGGTGATATCCTGGAATTAAACAATCAATATGCTGAGGTAACAGGTTACACTGAAGCTGCAGGGGTATTAATAGACGGTTCAGGCATCGGCGGAATCGACGATTTGGTTTTACGTGATCGCTTATTATTAGCCGATGACGGTGTGGTGGCTATTTTTGTCGCAATTGATTCAAAAAAAAATCGCTTAGCTGCAGAACCTACAATTCTAGCAAAAGGTTTCATTTATGAGAGTGAGATCAATCAAGTGATCAAAATCTGTCATTCTAAGATTGATGATTTTGTTCAGCAAGCAAACCGCAAGAAAAACAAAAAAGGAAATGCAAAAAGCTTGAAGTCCAGAATTGATTCAGGACAATTCCATCAGCAAATCAGACAATTGTTATTTGAACTAACTAAGCGCAGACCCATGCTCTTAATTTCAACGGTTGAAATATAATAAGTTTTTATTTGAAGCTACAATCTCTAGTTCATTTATATATTTGAGAGGTTGTAGCTACGCTAATAATCGCTGAACTTTCTATTTATAAATTAAAATATTGGATTCGCGACCTATGCTACCTTGGCATAAATCTCTTATTCCACGTATTTATTCCCTATTTACTCTTTTGAATAATTTAACAAAATTTTCAACATATGGTTTCTTAATAACACCAAATTCTGTGATAATAGCAGTTATTAATTCGTGATCTGTCACGTCAAAAGCCGGATTATAGGTTTTAGCATCAGGATGTACCATACGCTCTTTATACCACATTTCAGTTATCTCACTACCCGGGCGTTCTTCAATAGGAATATCATCACCATGTTTGATTTTCGGATCAATAGTTGATGTTGGAGCACAAACATAAAACGGAATGTTGTAATGCTTTGCCATTATAGCAACTCCGGAAGTTCCTATTTTATTAGCAGCATCACCATTAGCTGCGACTCTATCACATCCGACAAAAATCGCATCTATCCAGCCATTTTTCATTACTTGAGCAGCCATATTATCACAGATTACAGTTGTTTCAACACCATGCTCAACCAACTCATATGCAGTCAATCTGGCACCTTGCAAAAGAGGACGCGTTTCATCTGCAAAGACCTTAAATTTCATTCCTTGCTCAAGACCAACATAGATCGGAGCCAATGCTGTTCCATATTTTACGGTTGCGAGCGATCCGGCATTACAATGGGTTAAAATTCCATCACCATCTTTGATCAGACTAAGACCATATTCACCAATTGATCTGCAAACTTGAATATCTTCTTCGCGTATCTTGATTGCTTCTGCAAGAAGTTTTTGTTTGATTGCTTCAACTGTAGTGTCTTCATTTTCGAGCACTACATTTTCCATTCTATCTAAAGCCCAAAATAAGTTCACTGCAGTTGGCCGTGAGCTAGCCAGATATTCTTTCGCTTCTTGGAACTCAGACAGAAATTTTGAATAATTATCTGTCTCAATTTTTTTAGCAGCTAAATAAATACCGATAGCTGCGGCAACTCCTATAGCAGGCGCTCCTCTTACTTTTAGTAAATAAATAGCATCCCAAATATCTTCTAGTTTGTTCAGAGAGAGAATTTCTTTTTTCCCCGGCAATTGTGTTTGATCTATTATTAACAATGCATCATTTTGTTCATTTATGTTTACAGTATCAAATTGAATTGCTTCTTGTTTCAAGATTTTGCTCCTTAAGAAATCTTAGCCTAATGGCCACGTTGTACGTTTGTAACTCCTGAAATTGCTTTGATTCTGCCAATAACTTTTTCCAGTTCAATATTGTTATTTATTTTTATGGTCAAAACAAGGCTGGCTATCATGTCTTTTGCTGATTTGATATTACCTGAGACTATTGTTAGGTGTTCTTCTGCAATAGCATTAGAGATATCTGCTAATAGACTTTGACGATCTCTGGCCGTAATTTTTAAATCCACGTAGAAGCTTGAGCTCTCACTTCCGGTCCAATTTACTTCAATTAATCTGGACGCTTGTTCAGCATCTTCCGGAGAACGATCGCTTTTTTCGATCAGACTTCTGATGTTAGGACATTTTGTACGGTGTACACTTACTCCACTACCCCGTGTGATATAACCGACAATTGAGTCTCCCGGAACGGGACTACAACAACGGGCAAGTTTAACCAATAAATTGTCAATACCTGTTACTGTTACACCCGGATCACCGGTGCGTTGGCGTTTTTTCTGTTCTTGTAAATCATCAGGATGAGCTTCTTTAAGCATTTCTTCCCTAGATAAAATAGAGTCTGGACTATATTTTAATTCGCCTCTACTATTAATCCGATAGCCAAGTTTTGTTCTCTCATCTTCCGGTAAAGATCTGATGTAGCTATTCTTTAAGCGCGGCACAACTTTTCCTACAGAAACTCCGCCATAGCCAATAGCTGCATATAGATCTTCCAATTTAGGAAAAGAATGATTTTGTAAAATTGGTTCATAAAATTCTTTATTAAGTAATAAAGAAGGACTAAAGCCCGTTTTTTCAATTTCACGATCAATAATCTCTTTGCCACGCGAAATATTATCATCACGCATCTGACGTTTAAACCAATTTCTGATTTTAGATTTTGCAGAGTTTGTAGCTACAATATTTAGCCAGTCTCGACTAGGACCTTGGACTTTATCAGAAGTTAAAATTTCAACAATGTCACCGTTCTTTAACTTATAGTTTAGAGGAACCATTCTACCATTAACTTTTGCTCCGAACATCGTATTACCGATCTCACTGTGAATCTGATAAGCAAAATCGATCGGCACAGATCCCGCAGTCAGAGATTTGACCTCACCTTGCGGCGTGAAAACAAATACCTCATCTAAAACCAAACCGGTTTTTAAAAGATCCATAAATTCAGAAGCATCGCTCATATCTTTTTGCCATTCAAGCAATTGTCTGAGCCAAGTCAGTTTATTATCCAATTCTTCGTTATGCCTGCCTGATGAGCGGCCTTCTTTGTAGAGCCAATGAGCAGCAATTCCGTATTCTGCAGTTCGATGCATCTCATGTGTTCGGATCTGAACTTCAAAAGGAACTCCTTCCGGTCCGACTAGAGTTGAATGTAGAGATTGATACATATTAGCCTTCGGCATTGCGATATAATCTTTAAATCTTCCGGGCATAGGTTTATAAAGCTCATGTACTACACCTAAGACGGCATAACACTCGCCTACTGTAGGTACAATAACTCTGGTAGCAAAGAGGTCATATATTTCATCAAGCTGTTTATGTTGAGCCTTCATTTTTTTATAAATACTATAAAAATGTTTGGGACGACCTTCTATTTCTGCTTCTATGCCTATTTCAGTAATTTTTGTATTCATTTCTGAAACTACTTGCTCAAGATAATTTTCCCGTTCGGATCTTTTTTGAGCAATAGATCCTACTAATTCATAGTATGAATCCGGATCCAAATATCTCAAACATAAGTCTTCCAGCTCCCATTTTATTTTATAAATTCCTAAGCGATGAGCCAAAGGAGCATATATATCCAACGTTTCTTGAGCCTTTTCAACTTGTTTTTCAGGTGTCATATAACTCATAGTCCGCATATTATGTAAACGATCTGCAAGTTTAATCAGCACAACCCTTATATCTTCAGCCATTGCCAAGAACATTTTGCGAAAACTTTCCGCTTGGACTTCTTCCTTGGATGAGAAATGAATTCTATTTAATTTTGTTACACCATCAACCAATAAAGCTACATCGTTACCAAAGCTCTCCTTAATATCTTCCAAAGAATATTCGGTATCTTCTGCTACATCATGTAATAATGCCGCAACCAAAGTATCCTGATCAACTTGGATATCGATCAGAATCTCCAGAGTTGCCACCGGATGAACAATATAATCCTCACCTGTTGCTCTTTTCTGCCCTTCGTGGGCTTTTTTAGCAAACATATAAGCATCAAGGATCACAGCTCCGGATTCGGCACCTGAATAATGCATATATTGATCAACTAAATGATCCATCATCTGATCTGTTACCTTATAACGTTCAGAATCTTGTTTTTGTTCTTCCAAAATTATTTTATCATGTAACATCAAGCATCAGCTCCTGTAAATGTAAAGTTTTCCATGTATCAGTATCTTGGATGTTTTTTCTCAAGTCTGACTGTTCTTTCATAGTCAAAGTATAATTGCTCTGATCAAATCTTTCACATTCTATAAAATCTATTTCTTCAAGCATTGAGAGTATTCTAATTAAGATAAAAGGATTCAAAAA
>JAAYKK010000046.1 GCA_012522435.1 Clostridiaceae bacterium
AGCTCTTTTTTGACAATAGAAACTCTGCTGCCCATTACTATATATAGAATGAGGATTAATAATAATAAACTTATAGTAATGATAAAGCCCAGGTTAATTTTTCTTTTAGCTTTAATATTATCCACAATAAACTTCCTTCAATTATCGGATAGATATTTTAAAAATGATCTAATCAAGCTACAATAAACAATATATATTAAGTATAACAATAGAGATCTGAGATGTTTCTTAGCATTTCTTTAAGAATATTAATTATCACTGAATAAATACAAAAATAACAAGGACATAATAATGAGTGTAGAAAAAATAATTGAATCCTCTGAATTTAATCCAATCAAGGCGAAGTATCTTTATTGGAATAATTTTATGTATGATAAAGTTAAGTTTAATCTTGGTGACAGTCTGATTCATTCGACTGAACATACTTCCAGAGTTTTATTATTCGCCTTGCTTTTAGCTGATCATTATCAATTGAATCCCCAAGATACAGATATTCTAGCCATGGCTGCGGTTTTTCATGATACCAGAAGACTTAATGACCATATAGACACAGGACACGGTGAAAGAGCAGCTGCCTATTATGCGACATTTTGTGTCAATAGTGGTTTACCATATGAAAAATTAACCTATTTAATAATCAGCTATCACGATCGTGATGATGATCTGGGTATTTCAATGATTGCTGAACAATTTCCTAATCATGAAAAAGCGATATTTTTGTATAAGATATTTAAAGACTCAGACGGTTTAGATCGCTTGAGATTAGGTTCAAAGTGGCTTGATCTAAACAGATTACGTACTGATTATGCTTTGAAGCTATTACCTTTAGCAAAAAAGCTGAATGGTTTTACGAATGTTTGATGAAGTTTGTTGAAAGTGTTTTTTAGTCTTTAATAATATTTCTGGCAGATACCCCAACCGCAGTAGCACCGGCTGGAACATCTTTTAAAACTACAGCACCTGCACCAACTTGGGCACCGTCACCGATCGTAATTGGTCCGAGCATAGTTGAGCCTGCACCCAACATGCAATTGTTGCCAACTGTTGGATGACGTTTTACATCTTTTTGTTTACCGGTTCCACCTAAAGTTACGCCATGAAACATTGTTACATTGTCGCCAATTACAGCAGTTTCACCTATGACTACTCCCATACCGTGATCAATAAATAAATTTTTACCTATTTGCGCTCCGGGATGAATTTCTATGCCTGTTTTGCGTCGAGCTCGATTTGAAATCCAACGAGCAAAGGTGGTATTTCCTCGTTGATAGAATTTATGAGCTATACGATGACTTCTCAGTGCTCTGACCATTGGATACATAAACATTGCTTCAAACAATGATTTACAGGCAGGATCTTGATCCAGAATATGACGTGCTATTTTAATCCATTCTTTAAACATTAATTATCCTCGAATAAAGCTGTTGATAAATATCTCTCTGCAGTGTCGGGTAAAACAGTGACAATATCACCGGGTATTTGTTCTGACATTTTCAAAGCAGCTGCGACATTTGCTCCTGAAGATATTCCGACTAGCAAACCTTCTTCTCGACCTAATCTTTTGGCCATATCCAGAGCCGCGTCACTCGAAATGGTTATTGTCTGATCAACTACTGTTAAATCCAAGTTTTGCGGTATGAAGTTAGCCCCAATTCCTTGGATTTTGTGTGGAGCTGAAGTTCCTTCGGTGATCAGAGGAGATTCTGCAGGCTCCATAGCCCAGATCTTAATCTTCGGATTATGTTGCTTCAACGATCTGCCAACGCCTGTAATGGTACCTCCGGTACCTACACCGGCGATAAAGCCGGTCAATTGAGGTAGAGCGTCAATGATCTCCATACCCGTAGTTTTTTCATGACTTAAAGGATTGGCCGGATTACCGAATTGATCCGGCATAAAATAATTGCTATTAGCAGCTAATTCAGCTGCTTTGTTTTCTGAGCCTTGCATACCTTCAGAGCCCGGAGTTAAAAGGAGTTCTGCACCGTATGCTTTGATTAAATTACGTCTTTCAATACTCATAGTATCAGGCATTACCAGAACAACCTTATAACCTAATTGAGAACCGAGCATAGCCAGTGCTATTCCGGTATTTCCTGAAGTCGGTTCTACTATCGTCATTCCGGGTTTCAGCTTACCGCTGTCGATTGCATCTTTGAGCATATAATATGCTGGTCTGTCTTTAATGCTGCCGGCAGGATTTGTTTTTTCTATTTTCACAAAAATTTTTCCTGAACCTATTTTTTGTAAATTTATTAACGGTGTATCACCGATTGTCTCAATTAAATTTTTGCTCATGACAGCCCCCTTAAACAAATTGAATGCTTAATTGCATGTTGGCTAAATGATATTAACATAAAGCAGAATTAATTACATTAAGGATTGTTACAGAACCAAAGAAAAAGGATTGACTTTTTGTTTAATTAAGTGATATCATACTTCGGCGACCACTCTGATGAGGTCATTTTAAAGCTGTTCAAATGCTACCTCAATTAGGTGAGACTGTTTACAGGGAGGAAAAGAAATGTACGCTATTATTAAGACAGGCGGCAAGCAATACAAAGTTGCAGAAGGTGATGAAATCTACATCGAAAAATTGGAAGGCGAAGCAGGTGATGAAATAGTATTTGATCAAGTGTTGGCCTTGTCAAAAGATGATGATTTACAAGTTGGTTCACCAATTGTTGAGGATGCTTCCGTAAAAGCTGAAATCGTAAAACACGGTAAAGGTAAAAAAATTACAATATTTAAGTATAAAGCTAAAAAAGGCTACCGTCGTAGACAAGGACATCGTCAACCTTATACTTGTGTAAAGATTACACAAATTGCATAATAGAGGTTCGAAGTGATTCAGGCCAGGTTTGTCTTTGATCGAAAGAAAAGAGTGAAATCTTTTAATCTCACAGGACATGCCGATTATGCTGATACAGGCAAAGATATTTATTGCAGTGCAGCATCAGCCATTACGCAAACCGTGATCGGTACCTTAACCGAGATGATTAAAGCAGGTCAGGACTTCATCTACTTGAATGAAGTTGGCGAAATAGATTGTCAAATTCTAGATTATGATAGTCTGGCCGAAAAGAAGAGGATTGCAGCAGAAAGTTTGATGTTCTCAGCATATATAGGCTTAAAACAAATAGAAATGATTGACGGACAAACTTATTTGTCTATTTTGAAAGAAGAGGATTACTCATGATTAAACTTAATTTACAATTATTAGCCAGTAAAAAGGGTGTGGGAAGTACTAAGAACGGACGTGATTCTCAATCCAAGCGCTTAGGTGCGAAACTCGGTGATGGTCAGTATTGTTTAGCCGGTAATATTATCTATCGTCAACGTGGTACAAGAATTCATCCGGGTCAAAATGTAGGGAAAGGAAAAGATGATACTTTATTTTCTACAGTGGATGGTCAAGTTCGTTACGAAAGATTAGGCCGTAAGCGCACTCAAGTCAGCGTTTATCCTGTTGAATAATTAGGTTTTCGTTTTATAATTACAATAATTATTAATTGTATCTTTTAATAATGTGAAAATAAGAAGTTATTCGAGAATTATCAGATGAATAATGCCCGGCTGACAGTCGGGCTTTTTTTATATTTAATATAACAACAATAGCTAAGCTAGAAAGCAGGCCCAAATTGTTTTTTGATCAAGTTATTATAGAAGTACAAGCAGGTAACGGAGGAGATGGAGCAGTTTCTTTCCGACGTGAAAAATATGTTCCGGAAGGAGGTCCCGATGGCGGAGATGGAGGGCGCGGCGGAGATATTTATCTCCGTGTAAATTCGAACATTAATACTTTGCAAAATTATCGTTATGCCAGAAAATTCAAAGCTGAATCAGGTCAAAATGGAACGGGGAAAATGCGTTATGGTAAATCAGCAGAAGATTTATATTTGGAAGTGCCTGAAGGAACCTTAGTTTATGATGCCACTTCAAATGAGTTGCTAGCGGATTTAACTGAACAAGATGAAGAATTTTTACTCGCTAAAGGTGGGCAAGGGGGGCTTGGTAATTCTCATTTTAAAACTTCTGTAAGACAGGCACCGCGTTTCGCCAGAGCCGGTGAAAAAGGTGAAGAGAGAAAAATAAAGTTGGAGTTGAAACTCATTGCCGATGTAGGTTTAATAGGGTTTCCCAATGTAGGCAAGTCTACCTTACTCTCGGTCGTTTCTGCAGCAAAACCTAAGATTGCTAATTATCCTTTTACAACTCTTTCTCCTCAATTAGGGGTAGTAACCTATTCTGATACCTCGTTTATCATGGCAGATCTGCCCGGATTGATTGAAGGTGCATCCGAGGGAGTAGGACTCGGTCATGACTTTTTGCGGCATATTGAACGAACCAGAATGTTTTTGCATGTCTTAGATCCGACAATGGGTGACTTGGCTAACCTAATTGAGCAATTTGAAATGATTGAGTATGAATTGGAGCAATATCAAGAAGATTTGTTGGAACGCAAGCGATTAATCGTGATTAATAAAATTGATATTGCAGATCAGGAGTTAGTCACAGGGCTGAAAAAAGAACTTGAAACTAGAGGTTTTGAAGTATTTACCATCAGTGCTGCTACCAAACAAAACCTTGATGGCTTGGTAGCCAAAACAGCCCAATATATTTCTGAATTACCGCCTGTAGTTAAATTCAAAGTTGAACAACCGGATCATAAAGTATATCGCTATCAACCTGAAGAATTATATACGGTTAGATTTGATGGCGAATTTTATGTAGTAGATGGAGAATGGGCAGAACGTTTAGTTCGTTCAACCAACTTTGATGACACAGAAGCTTTTTTCTATTTCCAAAGATTGATTAAACGTCGAGGCCTGGATCAAGCTTTGCGCAAAGCCGGTCTCGAAAATGGCGATTGGGTCAAAATTGGCGAGATGGAATTCCAGTGGTTGGATGAAATATAATTAATTATAGTTTTACGATGCTTATTTATGTATAATAATTAAATACTGAAGTGAGGTGTTTATGCTTAAATTTGCAGGTAAGCGCGTTGGTATGATGATAATATCTTTATTTATTATTATTCTGATTACGTTTATAATGATGCATGCAGTGCCTGGAGGACCATTTACTAGAGAACGTGAATTGCCCGAAAAGGTCGAGAAGGCTTTGAATGAAAAATATAAATTAGATGATTCTTTGCCTGAGCAATTTTTTGATTATATAAAAGGTTTAGTTCGTTTTGACCTGGGTCCGTCTTTTAAATATCAAGGAATAACAGTCAATGATTTTATTGAAAACGGATTTCCTATTTCGGCAAAATTGGGTGGGGTAACTCTCGTTTTTATTTTATTGAGTGCAATCCCGCTTGGAATCTGGTCCGCTTTGAAGAACGGACGTTGGCAAGATGGTGCAATTATGTTGATTGCAACCCTGGGTGTAACTATACCGTCTTTTATTGTGGCAACCTTATTACTATATCTATTTAGTTATCAGCTAAATATTTTTCCTACTTACGGTTTAGAATCTTGGCAGAGCTATGTTTTGCCAGTCTTAGCATTAGGTGGTTATTCAATGGCTTTCATTGCCAGATTGATGCGTTCCAGCCTGCTTGAAGTTATGGGACAGGATTATATTCGTACAGCAAGGTCAAAAGGATTATCCGAAACCCAGGTTGTGGTCAAACATGGTTTAAGGAATGCATTGATTCCGGTGATTACAATTCTGGGCCCTACAGTAGCTAACTTATTGACCGGATCCTTTGTCATAGAAAAGATTTTTGCAATTCCCGGGATGGGAGTTTATTTCGTGGATAGTGTAGGGCAAAGAGATTATACGGCAATTATGGGTATTACCGTATTTTATGCGACATTTCTTTTGGTTATGACTTTTATTGTGGACTTATTTTATTTAATGATTGATCCCAGAATAAAACTGGATTGAGGTAAGCGATGATTGAAGATTATAAAATCACAGCTGCTGATTGGGAACCTCTGGATTTTGACACTGAAGATGCAGAAAAAATAGTTGCGAAAAACCGTACCTTTTTAGGTGATGTTGTTTTTAGATTTAGTCGCAAGACATCCGCTCTGATCGGAATTGCCTTGATTGTATTATTATGCATTTTTGCTTTTGTAGGTCCGTATTTTTCTCCGTACAGTTTTGACACTCAAAGTTTGGAGTTTGCGAACTTACCTCCAAGAATGAAAGCTGCAGAGGTTAACGGTAATTATTATTATTTATCACCAAATTTGAAAGTGATAGCTCTAAGTGACGATGGGGTAGTTAAGTCAACCTTAACCAAGCAATCTGAAGACGGCATTAATAAGCGAATGGTTTTTGTTGATGAAGATCAGGAAATAACTGTTGATTATCAAACGATTCCGGCAGTTATCTTATCTGCTGAGAATGAATCACAAATAGCGAGGACAAAGAATATTTGGAATAGTAAATATTTGTTAGGTACAGACGGCTTAGGCCGGGATATGTTAACTCGTTTGATGTTTGGAACCAGAATATCAATGATTGTTGCCTTTATCGCCACTTTTGTGAATATGACAATCGGTATGATTTATGGAGGAATTTCTGCTTATGCAGGAGGGATGACGGATATTATAATGATGCGTATTGTAGATATCATCAGTACAATTCCTTTGACGCTTTACGTGATCTTAATCATGGTGTTGATGGAAGACGGTTTCTTGAGTATTATTGTTGCACTTTCAAGCGTATATTGGGTTAGCATGGCTCGCGTAGTCAGAGGACAAATAACGGTGCTAAAAAATAGTGAATTTGTTTTAGCTGCTAGAACAATAGGTTCCAACAGCACGACTATATTATTCAGGCATTTATTACCTAATGCTATGGGGCCAATCTTAGTTACGGCAACAATGCTGGTACCGTCAGCAATTTTCATGGAAGCTTTTTTGGGTTTTATCGGTTTAGGTATCTCACCTCCTATGGCCAGTCTTGGTACGATGGCCAATGATGCATTACAGGGTTTAAGGACAGCACCTTATCAATTATTCTTACCGGCAGCGGTTATTTGTTTGATTATGTTTGCAT
Organism: Clostridiaceae bacterium; assembly: GCA_012522435.1. Taxonomy (GTDB): domain Bacteria; phylum Bacillota; class Clostridia; order Saccharofermentanales; family DTU023; genus UBA5436. Next base: position 7,021 of record JAAYKK010000046.1, read on the forward strand.
TTAATTTTGTTGGTGATGGTTTAAGAGATGCTCTAGACCCTAAAATGAAAAAATGAGGATAAAATGGAACCAATTTTACAAGTTAAAAATTTGAGAACATCCTTTATGACTGCGAATGGTGAAGTGCAAGCAGTTCGAGGTGTTGATTTTGATCTTTATCCGGGTGAAATTGTCGGAGTAGTCGGTGAATCGGGCAGTGGTAAAAGTGTAATGTCAATGTCTATTTTGAACCTATTGGCAGATAATGCGGTGATCAAGGACGGAGATATTCTATACTGGGGTAATTCATTATTAAATTTTTCGAAAAAAGAGATCCGAAAAATCCGTGGTAAAGAGATTGCGATGGTTTTTCAAGATCCGATGTCATCATTAAATCCTTTGATGTCAATTGGTAAGCAAATAGGTGAGATGATAGCTGTACACAATCCTGAGTTATCCAAACTGGAAATAAAAGTTCAAGTATTGGATTTATTAAAAAAGGTTAGAATACCGGAACCGGAAAAACGCTTCAATCAATTGCCTAATGAATTTTCAGGCGGGATGCGCCAAAGAGTAATGATAGCAATTGCTTTAGCCTGTGCGCCAAGTGTTTTGATAGCTGACGAACCGACAACAGCGCTTGATGTAACAATTCAAGATCAAATATTAAAATTATTGCGTTCGCTGCAGGAAGAAATGCAAATGAGTATTTTATTTATTACTCATGATTTAGGTGTAGTGGCAGAAACTTGTACCAGGGTAATAGTAATGTATGGTGGAATGATAATGGAAGAGGCAGCTATTGACGATTTGTTCGAACAGCCAATCCATCCATATACTAAAGGTTTGATGAAGTCGATGCCTTCAATTAATCAAGATCGCAAAGGAGAGCTTGAACCAATACCGGGATCACCACCGGATATGCTGGGTGATTTTGCAGGTTGTCCGTTTGCTCCCAGGTGCAAAGAAGCAAGAAGAATTTGCGGAAAATTATTGCCGCCTGAAGTATATCTTGATCCCACGCATCGGGTTCGTTGCTGGTTGGTCACTGAACAAGCTAAACAAATTAAGATCAGTCAAGATGAAGTACTTACAAATAATGCGGGAAGGGGTAACAATGCTTGAAGTAAAAGAATTAACCAAACATTTTCCCGTTAAAGGAAAAAGAGGCAGGGTCGTTCACGCTGTAGACGGGATAAATTTTAAGTTGCGCAAAGGAGAAACTCTGGGTTTGGTTGGCGAATCAGGTTGTGGTAAATCTACACTTGCTCGCACGATTATCAGAATTTATGAACCGACTTCAGGTCAGGTTTTCTTAAAAGGTCAAGATATTTCAGGTTTGTCTGTTAGAGAACTAAAGCCAATCCGCAAACTAATGCAAATGATTTTTCAAGATCCTTACTCCTCATTAAATGCAAGGATGACAATTCGGGATATCATAGCAGAACCTCTAAGAGCCCACAAAATTTGTCACACTAAAGCAGAAGAAAATGAACTTGTTTTTGAAATGTTAGATATGGTGGGTTTAGGCACCGAACATGCCCTAAGATATGCTCATGAATTCAGCGGTGGCCAAAGGCAAAGAATCGGAATTGCCCGAGCACTGATCTTAAGGCCTGAACTGGTCATTTGTGATGAGCCGATTTCTGCGCTGGATGTATCGATTCAGGCTCAAATTGTAAATCTGTTAAAGAAATTTCAAGAAGATCTGAATCTGACCTATCTGTTTATCGCACATGACCTGTCAATGGTGCGTTATGTCTCGGATAAAGTGGGTGTTATGTATTTAGGACATTTAGTTGAATTATGTGAAGCCGAAGAGATTTATAATAATCCTCTTCATCCCTACACTAAAGGTTTGCTTGGCAGTGTACCCATTCCCTCACCGAGACTTGCACGTCAAAAAAAGAAAAGTGAAATTGAAGGAGACATTCCGAGTCCAATTTCGCCTCCTTCAGGTTGCAGATTTCATACACGTTGCAAATACGCAACCGAAAGATGTAAAGCAGAAGCACCCAAATGGCAAGAGGTAACAACTAATCATTTTGTAGCCTGTCATTTACATGATTAATAAAATCAAATCGTATTATTATTGATGCGATCTGAAATATAGAAAAATATAGGAGAAAAAGAAGTATGAAAAAGAGAATTATCAAGATTCTGAGCTTTGTCTTAATAATGAGCTTGCTGCTCAGTGTTTTCACAGCTTGTGGATCGAAAAAAGATGATCAAGGTGAATCTTCAGTAGCAGATGAAGAAGCTTCAGATGACATAACAGAGCAACCGGAGGATTCGGGTGAACAAAAGATTATTGTTTCCTTAAATAATGAACCTGACGGCATTGATCCCAATATTACGAGCAATTCTTTTGCAGCTCCGTTCTTGGCCAATTGCTTTGAAGGCTTGGTAACAGTTGATGAAAATAGTGAATTGATCCCGGGTTTAGCAGAAAAATGGGAAATTTCCGAGGATGGAAAAACTTACACATTTACACTTCGGGCAGGACTGAAATGGAGTGACGGTTCAGATCTCAATGCAGAAGACTTTGTATATTCTGCTGAACGTGTTCTGACACCGGAAACAACAGCTGAATATGTGAACATGCTTTCAGATTATATCGTCAATGCTCAAGAATTTTTTGATGGAGAAGTTGAATTTTCCGAAGTAGGAGTTGAAGCAACTGATGAGAATACATTGGTTTATACATTAAATGAGCCAACTCCGTTCTTCTTGGATGTGCTGTCAATGCCTGTCTATGCACCGGTCCAAAAAGCCACGATTGAAGCCAATGGTGATCAATGGACATTGAGCCCTGAAGCATACGTAACAGACGGTCCTTTCAAAGTTATTGACATGAAAATGGGTGAATCTGTCACTTTAGCTAAAAATGAACATTATTATAATGCTGATCAAGTAAAAATTGAAGAGATTACTTTCCGTTATATTAAAGATGATGCAACTGCTTTATCAGCTTTCCAAAAAGGTGAAATTGACTGTGCCAGAAATGTTCCGGCAGCTGATGTTCCAAAACTAAAAGCTGAAACTAATGATCTTTACACAATTCCTCAATATGCGACAACTTTTTATTTAATTAATAATAGCGTTGCTCCTTTTGATGATGTGAATGTCAGAAAAGCTTTGAATTTAGCATTAGATCGTGAAGCTATCATCGCTAACGTATTGCAAAGTGAAGATATGGCGGCATCTGCACTGGTATCTCCCGGATATTCAGTTGATGGTAAAGATTATGCAGACGGTCGTTCAGACTATGATATTAATCCTCAAGGGGATGTAGAAGAAGCTAAAAGATTGTTGGCTGAAGCCGGATATCCTGATGGTGAGGGTTTCCCGACTTTAGAATTATCTTACTATACGGATGAACAGGTAAAGTTGGTTGTTGAAGCAATGGCTCAAATGTTTAAAGATAATTTAGGTATTGAGGTTAATATTTCAAATGAAGAATGGGCGGTATATTTTGAAAATGTCAAAGCGGGTAACTATCAAGTTGCAGCTATGGGCTGGGGTGCTGATTACTTACATCCGATGACATTCTTCCCGCTGTTTGTTTCAACTGATCAGTTGAATAACTCTTTTTATGGAAATGAAGCATATGACTCGGCAGTCGCAGCTTCTAAGGTAATTCAGGATCCTGCGGAAGGTATTGTGGCAATGCGTGAAGCTGAAGATATTCTGATGGCAGATTATCCGCTTATTCCTTTATATCATCGCTCGACAAATCTATTAATGAATGGCAGAGTTAAAGGTTGGAATTTAACACCGACCAACAATTTCTACTTTAGAAATGCTTATATTGAAGACTCAGACTAAGCAAAATTAAAATTATGATAGATTATTTGTAATAATAAGGCCGATAGAATTAATATTCCATCGGCCTTTTCTAAATTGATAGATCTATTTTAGTTATTAGTCTCAGCTTGCTTTGAAATTATAGGTCGGTTTTACATGATGCAAAATTTCTGCAGTCTGATCCAAATATTCCAATAAATGATCAATAGGTTTATAAGCCATGGGGCTTTCGTCAAGTGTGCCGCGACGAACAGAAGATGTGTAAATGCCTGCCATGCTTTGATGAAATTCTTTTAGTGAAAGTTCTTTTCTTGCTTGAGTGCGTGACATGATTCTTCCTGCTCCATGTGGTGCCGATTCATTCCAATCAGGATTACCTTTGCCAATACAAATTAAAGAACCGTCTCTCATATTGAGGGGGATTAAGACTTTTTCATTTTTGGCAGCAGAAATAGCACCTTTGCGTAACATCATTTGCTCAAGATCAATGTAGTTATGAATCGTAATAAAAGTGTCCTCAACCTTCCAATTCATGCCATCAACGATAATGTCAGCCATGGCTTTGCGATTAAATCTCGCAAATTTTTGCATGATTTTCATATCGTGTAGATAATCTTCCATAAGTTTTCCTTCGAGATAGGCAAGATCTCTCGGTTGTTGGGGATTTAGCTGAGAGGCTTTCCTTTGATAGTGCAAGGCAACCTGCAATCCGATATTGCGAGACCCGGAATGAATAACAAAATACAATTGACCTTTTTCGTTTTGGTTTACTTCAATAAAATGGTTTCCTCCGCCCAATGTTCCTAAAGACAGACGAGCCCTCTCCAAATTCAATTTTTGATCATTTTTTCCATTTTCTCTACAACGTAACTTTGTAAGATCAATCTTTTTCATAAAATGGTGTGGAGTTTTGCGAATAGCAAATCCGGATGGTATTTCGGACTTAATTAAACGATCAAGCTTTGGATAGTCAAGCTGATCTTCTTCCAGTTGCAGTGTATGCATTCCACACCCTATATCAACTCCGACCAAATTTGGCACGACTCTATCGGTTATTGTCATCGTTGTGCCGATCGGACAACCTGCTCCGGCATGCACATCCGGCATGATTCTAATTTTACTTCCTTTTACAAAAGGTTGATCACAGAGTGTCTTTATTTGTTCTCTGGCAGTAGGCTCCAAATCACTTGTAAAAACTTTAGCTTTATTATACAGACCTTCAATAATAATCATTAATTTCCTCCACAACCATTATAACCTATTATTTTGGAGTGAGCATTTTCTATGCTAAACTGAATTAGCTAAAAAGAGAAAGGGATAAAAAGGGATAAAAATGTTTCCAAACTGGGATGGAGAGCTGCTCCTATTTTTTCAAAAACTCACGCAACATCCGATTTTAGATAAATTCTTTACTTTTTATACTTCATTGGGTAATCGAGGTTATCTTTGGATTGCAGTCGGTATTTTATTAATTGTTTATCAGAAAACTCGCAAGACCGGAATATTGTTATTAATATCTTTATTGTTAACCCACTTAATCAATAACTATTTTCTGAAATTTTTGATCGAGCGACCACGACCTTACGAAGTTTTAGAGGGAGTAAGGTTAGTAATCGGTAAAGTTGCTGAAACTTCTTTTCCCTCAGGACACTCTGCTACAGCATTCGGATCAGCTTTTGTAATATTTCTCAGAGAAAGAGGCTGGTTACGTTGGACAGCAATAAGCTTAGCTGTCTTAATGGCATTTTCAAGACTTTATGTAGGTGTTCATTATCCTCTGGATGTTTTAGCCGGATCAATCATAGGAATAATGATTGCAAGTTTAGTCGTTTATGTAGAGGAAAAAACTTGTAAAAAGTTCCAGCAGAAGACGGCGTAGGAAAAAATCTTCAAAAAAATAACTGATAACTTTTAGTTGAAGTTTGATATTATTAATGATAAAATTTCGAAAGAAAGATTATAGATTATTGTAAATAGTAGAAAGTTAAGGAAGGAAATAAGTATGAAATCATATATTTGTGATGTTTGTGGTTACATTTACGATCCGGCTGAAGGCGATCCGGAGAATGGCGTAGATCCGGGTACCTCTTTTGATGATATCCCTGAAGATTGGCTTTGTCCTCTTTGCGGTGTTGGAAAAGAAGATTTTTCACCCGTAGATTAAAATTATGCAAAATGAGCGTTCTGAAACGCTCTCTAATTATTATGATAAAAGTCGGTCTAAAGATGAGCTGATTCGTCCGTTGTATCGACTTTTTTTATTTGTATTATCTTGAATTGAGATAAATACTTGATCTATATTAGACAATTATACGATTAATTATCTTGGGGCAAGAGCAGATGAAAGATTGTGCCGTAAATCTCGGTAGCATTTATTTGCCAATTATTACAAATTTCCCTTGCCATTTTTTCAGTAGGAACGTTTAGTTCTAAGTAAATTATTATTTGGTCTAAATCTTTTTGTTGCAATCTGACAGTGAAGTTTTGATCACCGGTCTGAAAATAACGGGCGGTCAACTTGCGTTCTTTTTGTTCATGCTCGCTTAAAGTTGAAATGAAATCTAATACTTGAGCAGGCAGGGTATTACCTAATGCTTTTAACACAGCTGAACCTTCCGGTGTAATATTAAGTCTATTTACAGGCTTACCCAAAACCGTATATTCAACTTCCGACTTGTTTTCAGAAATATGAATAAGATGTCTATTAGCTAATAAGGTCAAAGCTTCTGCAGCAGCAAAGTAATCGAGGTAAAGAGATTTTATGGCTGAATCAATAATTTTTTCTTTGGTGGAGTTAGGTTGTTTTTTTATAATAGAAAGCATGATTAATGCCGCTTGTGAGTAATCTACTTGATGCATATATCCTCCTGATTATTTATACATTTTGATCAATTATAAATTGTCCGGTATACAAGTTGAAATAGTGGCCTTGAGCCTTGAGTAATTCCTGATGTGAGCCTTGTTCAATAATTTTACCATTATCTAAGACAATAATTCGATCAGCATTTTTGATTGTGGACAAACGATGAGCAATGATCAAGGCTGTTCTTTTTTCTAAAATGATATCGATTGCTTCCTGAATTTGTTTTTCAGTTTCTGTATCAATTGATGAAGTTGCTTCATCCAAAATGAATATTGCCGGATCGGCAATGATTGCTCTGGCAAAGGAAATCAATTGTTTCTCGCCTGTGGAAAGCCTACCTCCACCTTCGCCTACATCAGTTGCATATCCATTCTCCATTTTCTCTATAAAATTATCTGCATGAACTAATTTCGCGGCAGACTTTATTTCTTGCTCAGTCGCTTCCAAACGACCATATCTGATGTTATCTGTAATAGTGCCACTGAATAAATGCGGAGTTTGTATTACATAACCCAAGTTTTGATAAAGCCAGGCTTGTGGTAAGTTCCTAATATCAATATTGTCGATCAAAATCTGACCTTTTTGCGGTTCGTAAAATCTGCAGGCAAGATTGACGATTGTGGTTTTACCTGCACCGGTTTCACCGACAATTGCTACAGTTTCTCCAGCTTCAATTTTTAAATTGAAATTATCTAGAACTATTTCATCTTTAAGATAAGAAAAAGAAACATTTTTAAATTCGATCGTACCTTTAATTTCTGGCCAGGGCAATTCTCCACTGCCGTTTTGCAAACCGTATTTTTTTATTACATCAGGATTATCAGTGATTTCTACGGGTTCGTTTAATAAGCTGATCACCCTTTCTGCTGCAGCTTGTGCTGCCTGCATCTCACTAAAGACGCCCGCTACTTGACGTATAGGATCCCAAAGACGTAATGCATAAGTAAAAAGAGCATAAATTGTACCTATCTCGATCAGATTATTCATATAGGCATCTCCGCCAAAGACTAAGATGAGAGCAGCGACAATAATACCGACCAAAGAAACTGTAGGTAAGAAGTAGGCTGACATTTTGCTGGCATCAATCGATCTCTGATTCATTTCGCGAGCAGTTTCAAAAAATTCCAATTCATTTTCTTTTTCACGTAATAATGTTTTGGTGGTTCTTGCGCCCATTATTCCTTCGTTAAATTCACCTGTAATTACAGAATTGAGACGTCTGATTTCTCTTTGTGTACGGAGCATCTTTTTTTGAAAATGGATTGTCATTGCAATTACAACCGGGAAAGCTATCAGAGCAATCAAACCAAGTCTTAGATTCATAAACAGCATAGCTATCAGAATTACAACAATTGTAAAACCACCCCAAACAAAATCAATTAAACCGAATGCTATTACTTCACATAATCTGGTCACGTCATTAATCATGCGCGATAAAAGCCATCCGACAGGAGTCCGATCATAAAAACTGAATGAAAGGTTCTGTAAATGCTCGAATCCTCTTTTTCGAATATTATATGACATCTCAGTTTCGATTCTACCCGATAATTTTAAATAGGCTTTGGTACAAAATGCGATGATCAGAATAATGATCAGATAGATAACGGAATAGATAATTAAACCATCGGTCAGATTATTTTGTATGAAATGATCAATTGCGAAACGTATCAATAACGGAGAAATGTTTTCTAAGATAGCTAAAATTATCAAAGTTGCAATTAAACCGATTAGCAAGCTAATTCTAGGAGCCGCTAATTTAATGAACTCCAACCAAGTTTTTGCCTTTATTTTATTTATTTGGCGATCAGATATTTTAGTCTTATTTTGTTTAGTTTGATCTTTCATTTTAATCCTGATTCCAAAATCTAATCATCAAAAATCCAGTCATGCTGAATTTGGTAAACACGTTTATATAAGCCCTCTTCTAAAAGCAGATCCTGATGTGTACCTGATTGAGTTAACTTGCCATCTTCCAGTACAAATATCTGATCGGCATCATAAATACTGGAAATGCGGTGTGAAACAATGATTGTAGTTGTTCCTTGGGGTCTTGATTTTAGCGACTTGCGAATTTCTCGATCAGTTTCTGTGTCTACCGCTGAGAGAGAATCATCGAAAATCAAGATTGGACAATCTCTGATTAGGGTTCTGGCAATAGCCAAACGTTGTTTCTGCCCACCGGACAAAGTAATTCCTCTTTCACCGACCACAGTATCATAGCCTTCACTAAACTGTTCGATATCATCTGCCAAGTGAGCAATTCGAGCATATCTGCGAATATTTTGTTCTGAAGCTTCAGGTTTAGGTAAGCGGATATTTTCTCCTATGCTGCGTGAATATATATACGATTCTTGCAAGATTAAACCTACTTGTTTGCGTAAAGTATAACGATTTATTTGCTCTACAGGCAGATCATCAAAAGCTAGGGTGCCTGAATTAGGCAGATACAGTTTTTGTAGAAGTAAGAGTAGACTTGATTTTCCTGAACCGGTAGGTCCTAAAATACCAATAGTTTGTCCCGGCTCAATTTGTAAATTAATATTTTGAATTACCGGTTCAGTTCCATCAGGATATTGAAATGAAACTTTGTTAAAGGTGATTTTGCCTATTAAATTAGGTTCTAATAAACCAATATCGTCGGATTCCGGTTCTGCGTCTAATATTTCTTTGAGTCGTCCGAAAGATATTTGAGCCTTACCTATATCTGCAATTACTCTAGCTAAGATTCTTAGATGAGTAAGCAGTCTGTCTGCATAAGAGATAAAAACAATTAATGTCCCGAGGCTTAAACCAAAAGTAATGACCCTGATTGTTCCAATAATTACAATAAGAGCTAATTCAATATTCGATAACAGATCCGAAAAGAACCAGAAATTACTCATAATATTGTACTGTTTAATACTATAGTCATAGAGTTCTTGATGAGTTTTTTCCAATTGTTCCAATTCAAATTCTTTACGATCAAATGCTTTAATTACTCGCATTCCTGTCAAACTTTCTTGCAAACGATTGGAAAGCTCACCCTCTGCTTCATCCCATAATTCGAACTGAACTCGGCGTCTTCTAAAATAAACAAAAGAGCTGACAAAGAGTACCGGAGTAACAGATAAAGCGACAATACTTAATGGCCAATCCAAACCGACCATTACAATTACCGAAACAAGGATCATTGTAATGCTGCTGATTATCCTTAAAAGCTGATTGTTGAGAAAACGTCGAATGCCTTCGACATCGCTAGTGCAACGTTGTACTAAGTCTCCTGTTTCGGCCTTAACATGCCAAGCATATGGCAATCTCTGTAGGTGAGAGAAGAGAGTACGTCTCATATTTTCTGCACCATTCTCTGCAACTTTAGCAATGTGAATGTCCGAAATATATTCACAGATACCTCTGACCAAAGTAATGATCAATAAGATTAAACCTATGATCCAAAGGTTTTTCAAGAGATAATCTCGCCCGCCCAGATTGTTATAGAAGTTTTCTAAGTTTGTAGGTATCTTTACATATTTATCCATCAAAATCCGGTCTATTGTAAAACCTACAACCAAAGGTACGATCAAATTACAGATTGAAGCAACAATGATGGCGGTAATTGAAGAAATCAAATACTTGAGATCATTGCGGTAAAAACTACAGAAATGTTTAAATGTTGATTGCTTTGGCATCTTTACTCCAGTCTGTCCAAGCATTAATTTAGTATTTTAACAGTTTCTTTCTTTGAGTCAATTGACTATAATCAAGTAGATTATCCGTCTGAAAGAGATTATTGTTAGAAAAGAGTATAAAGTGCAAATTACTATTATTGAACAAATAACTTTAAAAAGCATCCTGAATTTTTGGTTTCTTGGTCGCCCTTTATTGTTATGGCTGATCGCCTTAGGGATAATCATCTTAAGCTTTATCTTGAAAAGAGTATTCGGATTATTAATTACTAAGCTAATCTCCGGGATTATTACAAAAAGAAGCTCAATGAGACCGGAGCATGAATCTCAATTCAACAATATTATTTCATGGCTTTTACCCTTGTTGGCATTTAAAATTTCATTAACGGGAATATTGCAGTCAAATCCGAATGTAACCTGGTTCGTCAATAAAATTCTGACTTCCGTATTGATCGTAATCATTTTAATGATTGCTGAACTTATTTGTCGTGAATTATTTTCTTATTTAAAAGCAGAAAATCCTGAAAAGCTAACTGACACAGTACACAGATTTATGATCCAAATTATAAAAGCTGTATTAATTGTGCTTGGTATTATCATGATTTTAAGTCTATTTGAGATCAATGTTTCCGGAATCCTTACCGGTTTGGGCCTTGGCGGACTTGCTGTTTCGATGGCTGCTAAAGATTATTTGACTGACTTAATTGCAGGTTTTTCTATTATGTCAGAGAAGATTTTTGAACTGGGGGATCATATTACATCACCTGAAGTAGAAGGGGTTGTTACTGATATAAAATTTCGGCAAACAGCTTTGCGCGGTCTTGACCAGAGCCTGATCTATGTCCCGAATTCAAAATTGATTGAAGAATATGTGATCAATTATACGAGAAGGGGCAAAAGAAGAATTCGCTTAATGGTATTTTTACCCTTAATTATAACTAATGATCAGATAGTGGAGTTGAAGCAAATTTTGGCGGAATATATTTCTGAAAATTCTGCTATAACTGCAGATAACCCTATCTTGGCAACATATTCCATTACGGAAACCAGTATTGAATTTCTTGTTCAGTATTATATTAAAAACACTTCATTCGAGGCTTTTACATCGGAACAAGAACAGATTCTACAATTAATTTGGTCATATTTAGTAGAAAAGGACTTGGCAGAACCCTTCACCAGAATTGAGTTGATGCCTGAGCAAATAGCTGACAAGACATGACTAAACAAGAATTTGGTTTAAGCAATTTATTTGCAAATAGTATATTCTTGATCAAGTTATCAGGGCACTTTGTAGATTGAATTTCATGTTTTTTGCTGTTATAGTTGGTAATTATGGAAAAATAGGTCAGCTATAAGTAAGATAGATCAAGAATTTTTATTGTAGATTCAAGACAGAATCTGCAAAAAAGAAAGTCAAAACATATCTAACGTTAAAGGTTATATCGATAAAACTCATAGGAATTGTTATTTATGCAAAAAAGAAAGCCTAAGACCAACGTATCTCAGAGACCAATTAATAATCATCCCACAAGCAAGAAGAGAAACAATCTACCTTTTTATAAAAAACCCTGGTTTGCAGCCTCGGCAATTATTTTGGTGTTTGTTATGCTTCTATCAATGGGAGCGAATGCTCTATGGCAAAATACCCTGGGTCAAATAAATTTTGTTAAAGCTGAAGATAAAGATAAGAATTTGGACTTGTCAAATTTGACTCCGGAAGAGTTGGAGTCCTTAAAATTGGAGACAGAATTAGAAGAACTGGTTCCGATTACACCTTATGATAAAGACATTACCAATATTTTATTATTAGGAATAGATTCCAGAGATCCTAATAAAGTTGATGAGCGTTCAGATGCAATGATGGTATTAACGATCAACAAGACTCAAGGTAAAGTAAAATTAACTTCTTTACAAAGAGATATGTTGGTTGAAATGCCGGGTAAAGACATGATGGATAAATTAAATCATGCTAATACCTATGGTGGACCGACATATGTTATGAAAACAGTTAATAATGCTTTACGGCTCGATCTTGATCGCTATGTTGTAGTTAACATGAGAGGCATGGAGAAACTTATAGATTTGATAGATGGCATCGAAATAAATGTGGAGGAGCATGTAATTCCTTTCGTGAATGCTAATATCAATGAGACAAATCTAGTTTTTTATGATACACCCGATTCACCTTTTCTGAGCTCGCCAGGCAAACAAAATCTCAATGGCAGACAAGCTGTAGGTTATGCCCGTAATCGTTCTACTGATGGTGGAGATTATGATCGTATGGGCTATCAACAAGAAGTATTGCAAGGTGTATTCAGTAAATTTTTGTCAGTCAATACTACAAAAAAGTTTGAATTATTAAAAGAAGGATTCGGTTTAGTTACAACAAATTTAACAACGGAAGAAATTTTGGGGATGGCACAATCAGTACTGCCGGCATTGGACAATAAGGTTGAAACCTTAACCATCCCAATAGAAGGTTATCATGTTCATTATAGCGGAGCTGCTTGGTTGAATTTATGCGACTTTAACGGCATGATTCCCTTAGTTCAAAAATTTATTTACGGGAAAACATTTGATTTTGAACCTGTGGCGGAAATACCGGGAGCTCCTAATTCACTTAGACCGATTGAAGCGGAAGTACAGATTGATCAATGGGTTACACCTGATGAAACAGATCCATATGGCAATCTTTATGTTCAAGAGCCTGATGTTGATCTAATTTATCCAAGTCAAGATTATCATGAGCCTGTCTATACTGAACCCGCGGAATACTCTGAACAGACGAGCCAAGTCGATCCCCCGATCACTGCGCCTCCGACTGTTCCTTCGGAATCGTCTCAACCAACTACACAGCCAACAGATCCTACAACAGAACCCGTTCAGACCGATCCTCCTGTAGTAACGGATCCTCCGGTTATAACCGATCCTCCTGATGAAGGAGACTAAACTTGATTATTTGCAAATCCATAATATTTTCATGATTTGCCATAATTCTTTATATTTATTTCTTGACAAAGGCGAATGATAATTTTATATTATAGTTCGTTAGCACTCGCGAGCAATGAGTGCTAATAATAAATTTAGCTAGAAATAATAAATATAAGGAGGTCAACATGAATATTAAACCTTTAGGTGATCGTGTTGTGATCAAAATGTTAGAAGCAGAAGAAACCACCAAGAGTGGAATTGTATTGCCTGGAACTGCCAAGGAAAAACCACAAATCGCCGAGATAGTAGCTGTCGGTCCGGGTGGAGTTATTGACGGAAAAGATGTAATTATGGAAGTTGAAGTTGGCGATCAGGTATTAATCAGCCAATATGCAGGTACAGAATTTAAATTTGATGACGCAGAATACACAATTCTCAAACAAAGCGACATTCTAGCTATTGTTGATTAATGTGTTTTTTATGTATAGAAAAAATTAAGACTCTCAGGAGGGATTAGAATGGCAAAAGAATTAAAATATAGAGATGATGCACGCGATGCTTTACTTAGCGGTGTCAATCAATTAGCAGATACAGTAAAAATTACTTTGGGACCCAAAGGCAGAAATGTTGTTTTGGATAAAGAATACGGAGCGCCGGTTGTAACTAATGACGGTGTTTCAATTGCTAGAGAAATTGAATTAGAAGATCGTTTTGAAAATGCTGGTGCACAATTAATTAAGGAAGTAGCAACCAAAACTCAAGATGTTGCCGGTGACGGTACAACTACTGCAACGCTGTTGGCCCAAGCTATCTATCGTGAAGGCTTGAAAAATATTGCAGCCGGTGCTAATCCGATGATTGTAAAACAAGGTATTGAAAAAGCGGTTAATGCTGCTGTTGAATCTATCCAAGCTGATTCTAAAGTGGTTGAAGGCAAAGACGGAATTACACGTGTTGCTTCAATTTCAGCTGATGATAAAGAAGTGGGCTCTTTAATTGCTGATGCAATGGATAAAGTTTCAAGTGATGGTGTTATCACTGTTGAAGAATCTCAAACCATGGGAACAGAACTTGAAGTTGTTGAAGGTATGGAATTTGATCGCGGCTATATTTCAGCTTATATGGTAACCAATACAGACAAAATGGAAGCTGTTTATGAAGATGCTCATATTTTAATTACTGATAAAAAGATTTCAGCTATTCAAGACATTCTTCCTTTATTAGAAGAAGTGGTTCAAGCAGGCCAAAAATTGGTTATTATTGCTGAAGATGTTGAAGGGGAAGCACTTTCTACGATTATTCTCAATAAATTACGTGGTACATTTAACTGTATAGCAGTTAAGGCTCCTGGATTTGGTGACCGTCGTAAAGACAACTTACAAGATATTGCAATCTTAACCGGTGGTACATTTATTGCTGATGATCTGGGAATGGATTTGAAAGATGTTAAAATTTCTGATTTAGGTCGTGCAGGTAATGTAATAGTAACTAAAGATACAACCACCATTGTAGACGGTGCCGGGGACAAAGATGAAATCCAAGATCGGGTTAATCTAATTCGCAATCAAATTGAAGATGAAACATCAGATTTCGACCGTGAAAAATTACAAGAACGTTTGGCAAAATTATCAGGTGGTGTTGCTGTAATTAAAGTTGGTGCAGCTACTGAAACTGAAATGAAAGAAAAGAAACTCAGAATTGAAGATGCTCTTGCAGCTACCAGAGCAGCAGTAGAAGAAGGAGTTATCTCAGGTGGTGGTACAGCCTACATTGATGCTCTGAGAGATATTGAAAAATTACTCGATCAGAATGAAGGAGATATCCGTACCGGAGTTTCAATCGTTCTGAAAGCTTTAGAAGAACCGGTTCGCCAAATTGCTGAAAACTCCGGATTTGACGGAAGTGTAATTTGCGAGCGAGTTAAAAATAGCGATCGTGGATATGGCTTTGATGTATTAACTGAAGAAATTGTTGATATGAATAGTGAAGGTATTGTAGATCCTGCAAAAGTTACACGTTCAGCATTACAAAATGCTGCTTCAATTGCTGCTACAATGTTGACCACAGAAGCAATCGTGGGTAATATACCTGAACCTGAACCTGCAATGCCGGCAGGTGGTGCCCCAGCAGGTATGTATTAATTACAAATAAAAGATCAAACTTTGTAATAATTAAACAAATTAAGCGGCTTTATTAATCAAATGAAGCCGCTTTTCATTATTATAAAACGATAATTATTGAATTAATGCTAAACAGTGACTATACTGTTACGAGATGAAAAAGGATAATCCGAATAGTATAGGTAAAACTGACTCGAATCTTATTCAAGAAGACCGTTCTGCATCTAAAAAATCAGAGAAGAGTCTATTAAGTTCAAAGATAGCTAAGTCAGGTGTAAGGAAAAACAAAACTGATAAAAATCAACGCAAAGGTTTGATAGTTATCGGTTTATTAGTTTTGGTATTCTTTGTTTTATTGGTTATTCTGATCTATAAATTGCCTGAATCACCTGAAGTTTCTGAAGATGATCAATTACCGCAAATTGATACTGCTAACATTAGAGATGTATTTTCTTTTGAGCCTCATGAAGCAAGTCGCTATCATTCTTTCAATGATAAACTGGTTTACTTTTCACAAGATCAATTGGCGATAAAAAATTATTCAGGTGAAATTATTTATCAAGAGCAAATTGAATTTGACAGGCCGATTGCCGTCCAAAGCGATTTATTTTTTATTGCAGGAGATCGCAATTCAAGTCAACTTATTGTTTTAGATGATCGAACTAAAAAATTCACATTGTACCTTGACGGAGTCTTTGCCGGTGCATATTTCGGTGCTGATCAATATCTTGCAGTAATAGACGAAAATCCCGAAAAACCAGGTTATGTTCATATTGTTGATTTATCAAATGGAGAGAAGATTCTAACTTTACAATTTGTCGAATCGGGATATCCTTTGGCAATCAGCTTCAGCAATAATTTAGATTTCTTTGATGTCTTGTTGATCAATACAAAAGGCTCAACTTTGCAACCGATTATTAAACGTTATGATCTCGAGGGCAACCAACTCGGACAAAAAATGCCGGGCGAGCATCCTTTTCTTTACGGAAAAATTTTCCATGATCAATCTAATAATATTGTGCTGGGCTCTACTTCAAATCTACTGGTTCTTGATTTGGAACAGGAAGAACCGATTGCTGAATACTCATCAGGTCGAGTATTTGAAATTATTAGCAATTCTAAACTTACTGCATTTACATCAATGCATCTTGATGGAAACTTGAAAATTGTTAGTTGGGATGAAAGTAATAAACGCTTTACAGAGTTAGAAATAGATACAATTAATAGTTTAGATGGTTTTATTTCCGGAAATAATTTAATAGCATTTTATGCTAATAACAGTCTTAGGGTCTATGATCAAAATAAAAATACAATTGTTTTGGATCAGATGATTAATGCCGATATAGTCCGTATCGGATTTAATGGCAACCAGTTGGTTCTGATTACTAAGCAAGGTGTAAAAATTCTTGACTTGTAAGTATATTTTGGGGAGAACGTATGGAATCAGAATTAAAATTTGTTTATAAAGATGGTGCAAGTTTTTCTGATATTATTGAGCAACCGATAATTTCAGACTATTTATTATCAACCGGTAATATGTCCTATGCGATGCGTTCTTCATATTTTGATACAGAAGATGAAATATTACGTAATAGAAAAGGGGCTCTGAGGATCAGACGGAGCAATGAACGTTTCTATTTGACTCTGAAATTACCGATCCCTAAGTCAGATTCTAAAGGTGATGGCATCTTTGAAAGACAGGAATGGGAATTTGAACTTAATGATGAGGAACAATATTGGGATGCTAAAACAGGTATTAGTCCGATCTGGTTTTTGAATAGAATGGCTTCTAATGCCGAAAAAGGTGAAAAATCTGATCCTGATTTGATCCAAATTTTAAGAATTCTTGAAGGTAGACCGTTACATGAAGTTTGTTTGGCGGACTATACTCGTACGGCATACGCCTATCAGTATCGTACCAGCAGTTTTGAATTGTGTTTTGATGAAGGATATCTGGGTACCTCGGAACATGTAGAACAATTTTCTGAGATTGAGCTTGAATTATTAACAGGTAACCGAAAAGATCTGTACAGTTTGCAAAATGAGTTTTTAACTAGTTTGCCATTAAATTCTGCTACAAAGAGTAAATATGATCAGGCGATGGCAATTGCTGATTTATATAAATGATGACTTATGATTGCATTATAATAGGCGGCGGTGCTTCAGGTGTAATATCTGCATTATCCGTGCGCAAACATCATCCGCAAGCAAAGATTTTACTTTTGGAAAGGCAGTTTCAACTCTTAAGAAAAGTTCAAGCTTCGGGTAATGGACGCTGTAATTTATCTAATCGTAATCTTAAATCAGAAAATTATTTTAGTGTTGATTCTTCGGATTCGTTTAAGCAACGATTTTTACAAACTGCATTTAATCAATTCTCTTTTACTTCTACCAAAAGATTTTTTTTGGACTTAGGAATTCCCCTGCGCATTGATGAAGAGGGACGAGCTTACCCACACTCTGAACAGTCGGCAGCTGTGGTTTTAACTTTGTCCAAGGCTTTGGTCAGTTCTAAAATAGAGGTTTTGCTGCAAGCGGAAGTTGAGAAGATTGATTGTCACGACAACTCTTTTGAACTGAGCGTTGTGCCTAATAAAACAGTAAAAGAGAAAAAAAGCTTTGAATTCTTAACTAAAGCAAAAAAAATCAAATGCAACAAGTTGATCTTGGCTTGTGGCAGTAAAGCTGCCAAGAATCTTGGAGGTTCGCATATCGGATATAATCTAATTAACAATTTGGCTGAAATTTCTACTCTTACGCCTGCTCTGGTCCCGCTCAAGCTTTCAACGGACATCAATTTAAAAGTTTTAGCAGGTGAGCGCTTCAAAGGACAGGCAAGATTATTCAGAGATTCTACTGAAATAGCCTCGTCTTCCGGAGAATTTTTGTTTTCTAAAACCGGCTTGTCCGGTATTGCCGGAATGGAATTAGCCAGATTTATTCCGGAAAAGTTCTCTTCTGCTGATCAATATTATGTAAAATTAGATTTTGCACCTGAATATACTCAGCCAGAATTAGAGACAATCTTAACTGAAAGAAAAATAAATTTGCAAGAAGCAAATTTAAATCAACTCGCTATCGGATTAGTCAAGCAGAAAACAGCTACTTTTCTAGCAGAATCTGCAGAATCTATCTTGCAATTATCAGTATTGTTAAAAGAATTGAGGATTGATCTATTAGGTACAAATGGATTTGAAAATGCCCAAGTCGTAGCAGGTGGTGTTAAGCTGTCCCAGATATATTCTCCCAGTTTTGCATTGAAATCTAACCCTGCCATCTACATCTGTGGAGAATTG